>DOHC01000112.1 GCA_003535475.1 Nitrospiraceae bacterium | reverse complement strand
TCCACTATTGACATCAGACCTCAATAGAAAAGTGGCGCTGCAAAGGCAAACGAATTTTCAGCATGGTTGGACGGCATTGAGTAAGATTTTGTGCAGCCAACAAGCAGCCTGATCCCTTCAAGGACATGGCACGGCCTTATCCGCGCCACGCCGTGCTTGATCATATTGCCGATCCAATCAGCCAGGGGAAAAGCACACGCTGCAATAAAGAGAGTCCACAGCGCTGGAATCAGATAAGATCTGTCCCCGCTATTCTTAACGCTGCTCCCTTTATAGAGAAGGTAAACAATATACGGCAGAAACAGGGAATACCCTCTTTCGGTAAGCGCAGGCATGAGAATATCAAAAAACCTATTTTCCGTGCCTTGATTTATTGCAAAGAACAGTCTTGTGTCCAGCGCTTGCATGTTCATCAAAAGTGCTTCCTTTTATAAGATTTATTTGCGCAGAGTAAACCGCTTCGCCCGTTTTTGAGGATGCCCATAATAAGCCGACTATTCTTTTTCATGTGAGGTTCATATCCTTTCTATGATCTCTCTGGCGATTCTCCGCACCATGCTAACCTCTGAATTCATGGATTTTGCTATAAAGTCCACCGCCTCCTGCGTTGCTACCTCATCAAGTGTGTTCAGTATTTCAATTTTGATAAAGGGATTATCCGTTTGCTCAAAGAGGCCCTTGAGAGGTTCTATTGCTTTAACGCTCTTAAGCCTGCCGAGAATCCACACTGCCCTCTGGACTGTCTCTCGCTCTGGATGGTTTAGTGCGTTTATCAATTTCTCCTCAAAACCTCTTTTCTCATGCTCTGTTATATCAGCACCACAGTAATGGCATTTCTTATCTTCGCCAGTTATTTCCTCCCAGCATCCGGGGCAAAAAAATGTGACCATTTGTTAATTTACGCTCTCCATTCTCAGATATTAAAATCTTCTCCGAAAAAAACTTCCTTTGCCAGCTCGTGTCTGACAATCTTGCCGCCATATTTCTTGACAAGTCCAACTGCTTCAAGCTTTCCCAATCAAACCGCCTTCTCTAATATTTTTTGCCCTCTATTTCAAGATCAAGCATAATTAGTTTTAAATTGATATTCCCCCCGATATGATATTCCGGTTTAAGGATTTTGGTGATAATTTTTTCCATCAGACCGGGGTTGCCCTTTGTCATATGGTATATATCCTTAAATAAATTTCCACTAACCTTGCTGGTGTCTCCAACTAACCGTTTTATTAATAAGAATGTATCCTGTCTGGAGAGATTCTCAACCCCGAGCTTTGGCGTAAGATAGAGGCAATAATCAAGTTTTCCCCTGAAAGCATAATCCGTTAACTCCCAGCTCTGTCTGCTTGCGCTGATTACCAGAGCCTTTTCATAAAGCACGGTTAAAAAAGCATTTATCTTTGGCGTTACATATTCGAGATGGTCAAGGATTACACAGAAATTATCCTGTGATATATAAGAAAAAGCAATATTTCTTAGTGTTCTGATGTTCAGCTTCTTAATGCCTGAAGGATATTTAATTTCTTTAATGCGTTTGAACTTATCAATACTTTCGAGGTGTTTAAAATGCCCAAGCAAGAAACCCGAGATGCTTAGGAGTATCTGCCTTAATGTCCTGCTGCTTCTGCAATAAATCGGGATTAAAGAAGGAGCAAATCCGCTGATGTTATTGTAGACCCAATCAAGAAGCGTGCTCTTGCCTGCACCATCCGAACCGTAGATATGGAGATTCTTTCCGCATTTTATGTAATCAAGTATTGCCTTTATCTCTTTCTGGCGGCCTATGACGGTCTCAGGGTGTAATAACATTATGTCACCCATTTTGAAAGCATCATGCAGATATAGCCCATCAAATCTTTTCCTTAATGCTCACCAGTGCATTTCTCATGCTATCAAGTTTCTGTGCAATCTCAAGCAGTGCCATTTTCCTCTCCTCAACCTTCTTTTCTCCCTCGCTCCTCTGATTCATGCCCTTTTCTATCGCTGTTGTAATGCCTTCTACAGTTGCCTCTATTCTCTGGAGCATCTCCCATCTGAAATCAAGCTTGCTCTTATCAAGCCTTTTTTCAAAGTCGTATCCCATCCTGCCGGACTGCATATCAATCACCCGCTGGAGATATTCCTTCATCTTCTTAATAATTATCTTTTCGCCGATGAACTTCGGCAGCAACAAAGTCAGCGACGACGCCGCTATCTCAATGCCCACGGGCTGGTCTTTGAATTTGTAGTAAAACCCGGACTTCGTTGACCAGAGCGCCTCTGCCTTGACCGCATCGAAGGGGACAGCGAAGAGTTTAGATGAGAATTTGAGAAGAGAATCCACTGTCTCGTCGATCTTTGTGATAAACCGTTTGCAGGCAGACTCGAAGGCCTTTGCCAGTTTCTCGTCCTCTATTGCGCGCCAGACATTAAACGCCTGCTTTACCTCGAAGATAATCTGCTCTTCAAGGTTACTATGGAGCTTCTTAAGAGACATATCAGCGCCGTCCCGACAGGCGGCTTCAAGATTTGCCCCGGCCTTTAATAGCAGTCCCTTCCTGAATGCGAACGAGTCCTCATCGAGGACGTTCTTGATAATCTTTTTCATCTCACCATCCAAAAGCAAAGCGAAGTCGCCCTTTTCGGACAGAACCTCCGTCTTCTTCTCCTCGAATTTTTTTATCTTCTCCTTCAGTTCCTCAA
>DOHC01000084.1 GCA_003535475.1 Nitrospiraceae bacterium | reverse complement strand
GCTCAACTTGGGTTTTAATTGATTTTGCTTTCTGCACACAGTATTATATTTCTAAAAGATGATAAGGAGAAACAATGCTGACAGCTAAGGACATAATGACAAGGAATGTGACAACAGTCGGAGCAACAACTACGATAGAAGAACTGGCGCGGATACTCATGGAGCATAAAATCAGCGGCGTGCCTGTTGTGGATGACAATGAAAATCTGATTGGCATAGTCACAGAAAACGACCTGATAAGCCAGAACAAAAGGCTTCACATTCCTACTGTGATGAGGCTTTTTGATGCATTCATTGTCCTTGAAAGCCAGAGCAAGGTAGAAAAAGAGATTAAACGTTTGACAGCGATTACAGTGGATGACATATATATAAAAGAGATCATAACTGTTGCTGAAGGCACGCCTGTTCAGGACATCGCCACCATAATGTCTGAAAAGAAGGTTCATCTTATTCCTGTTGTTGAAGGAAAAAAGATACTCGGCATAATCGGCAAAATAGATTTAATCAAGGGAATCACAGGCAGCGCACAATAAAAACATCTTCTGTTATAATTATTTAATAAAAAATGACCGACCTTTATGATGTGATAATTATAGGCGGAGGCCCCGCAGGACTTTCCGCTGCGCAGTATGCGGCAAGGGCAAAACTAAAAACAATTGTCCTTGATAAGTCCAGAACTGCAGGAGCGCTTGCATATGCACACAGAATAGAAAACTATCCCGGACTTTCCGAACCGCTCACAGGAAAAGAACTCTTAGACATATTCAGAAAACAGGCAATAAATTTCGGAGCTGAATATGCTGAGGTTCAGGTCATAGGGGTGAATCTCACAGGCAACGTCAAGGAAGTCTTCACAATGGATAAAAATTACAGCGGTAAGACTGTAATCATAGCAACAGGCTCAATGGGAAGGAAGCCAACTATAAAAGGCGAGGCTGAATTCCTCGGAAAGGGAGTAAGTTACTGCGCAATATGCGACGCTGCGTTCTATAAAGGCAAAACAGTATGCGTAATAGGAGATTCTGAAGAGGCAGTAAAAGAGGCAGGTCTCCTGACAAAATTTGCAGAGATTGTTTATCTCATCTCGCCGTCATCAAGGCTAAAGGTTGAAGATGACTATCCTGCTTTAAGAGAGCCGCACCTTAAAATCCTCCTCGGGCAGTCAGTGACAGCAATAGAGGGCAATGAAGTTGTTGAGCGGATAAAAATGTCTGATGCAGACAAAAAAGAGACTTCCCTTGAGGTTTCAGGGGTTTTTGTATACCTCCACGGCACTAAGCCGATAATAGATTTCCTCGGCGGCAATGTCGACCTCAGCGAAGAAGAATGCGTTGTTACAAACAGGATGATGGAGACATCCATTCCGGGCGTGTTCGCGGCAGGCGACATGACATGCACAGAGGTAAGACAGGTTGTTGTCTCTGCAGCAAACGGCTGCATAGCAGCCCTCTCTGCCGAGAGATATATCACGCACAGAAGCAGAAGAAGATACGACTGGGCAAAATAGGCAGGAATCAGTTTTAATTAATCTTTCAGCGCCTTGATAAGCCTTTCATATTTCTCTGCGCCAACACATTCTTTTGCAGCAGGGCACCACTTTATACAGGTCATACGCATATCCCTTGAGACAATGTTTCCGCAGGTTTTGCAGACGGTCTCAGGCTCGTCAGTCCATATCTCTGTTGTCCCTCCGCAGACAATGCACCTTATCTCCTCTGGATAAGGGTTCTTTATCTCCCTGCTTCCCGGACAACTTTCCTTTAACATGATTTATTTTAAACATATCTCAAGGAATAGTTTTATGATGTGTATCATAAAGCAGCTTACACCGACAAAGGCTGATTCCCCGCGTATATCTTATTTACTTGAAAAACTTATATTGAATGAACTAATCTATATTAGAACGAAAGTGAAGGAAGGTGAAAGCAAATGCCAAAAACAATAACCTTACGGTTAGAAGATGAAATTTATAAGAAATTCAGCGAGGCTGCAAGCGAAGAGCACAGAAGCATGTCCAATCTGATAGAAACACTCGCCTTAAAAAAACTGGATGAGGATATGCTTGTTGATGACTTTGAAATGAAAGAGATATTTTCAAATACAAAGCTGCTTAAAAAACTTGAGAAGGGGCATAGCCACGCAAAAATGAAAAAGGGCGCCCTTGTTGGATAAATACAGAATTTTTGAGACTGAACAGTTTCTTGGAGATCTGACACAGGATTTCGAGGGGCAGGGTGAAAGGCTCAGGAAGAAATTATTGGAGTATGTATATCCCCAGTTGCGTAACAATCCATATCTCGGGAAAAATATCAAGAAATTAAAAAACTACAAGCCCGATACCTGGCGTTACAGGATAGGGGACTACAGATTTTTTTATGAAATCAATGAAAAGGAAAGAATGCTTTACATGATAGCAGCCGATTCCCGTAAAGATAGTTATTAAAAGATGATTAAACGATAGTATTACTCTGACTCTATTGCCAATTTTCTGAAATCCACTACTGAGGAGATACTCGGCAAACTGGCATTAAACAGCATCCTGCCCCACATCATTTCCCAGCCTAAAACAAATACTGTTGCATATTTTATATAAATATCTGCATTATTTACTTGACATTTATAAATAAATGAGTTATTTTAGCAGCATATTCTATTATATTCAGGAGATTTATGAGACAGGGGAAAGAAGAGACAAGAAACGAACGGTTCAAAAGAATAGCCGCAAAAAGAACTAATGATATCCTTGAGAAGATAAGAATACTCGGAAACTGCTCAAACAAGAGTTCTTATGAATATACAGAAGAAGAGGTCAATAAAATCTTTTCTGAAATTGATAAGCAGTTAAAGCTCATAAAGGCTAAATTCTCAGCAGGGAAAAGGGAGAGGTTTAAGCTGTGAAGAATACGGACGCTGTTTTCTCCAAAAAAGATAAGATTCTTATTGTGCTTCTTGCGATGT
>DOHC01000029.1 GCA_003535475.1 Nitrospiraceae bacterium | reverse complement strand
CTTAAGAACTGCGGGAATGACAGAAACGAGGGTATTTTCAGGTGAAAAACATGCATCAAGCTATATACGAATTACTGAAAGATAAGAAAGACAGCCGTCTTTTGGATGCCGCCTGCGGGAATGGAGGGCTTGGCGAAGCGCTTGAGAAGGCAGGACTTCGAGTCTTTTATATGGATAAATATGACAATCCTCGTAGCATGCAGCGATTTGTAAATGCTGATCTGAATGACTTTTTGCCGTACAAGAATGAACAATTTGACTTTGTGGTCTGCGCCGAATCACTACAATATTTAGAAAATCATGAGAAACTTTTCAGGGAATTCAGAAGGGTATTAAAGGTAGGCGGCAGCCTTATAATCAGTTTCCCGAATATGCTTACAGTGTCTTCACGGCTGTATTTTTTGAGAAGAGGATATTTCCAGCATTTCAAACCGTTCAGAACCAAGCAGCATAAGGAATGGGACCATTTTATTTACAATACCCTCTCATTTGTAGAAATTTTCGAGCTGATAAAGAAGAACGGCTTTGAGTTAAGGGATGTTATCGCTCTGGACATAAAACTAAAAAATTTATTGCTATATCCTTTTCTAAAAACTTTATATCTTCCCGGGGTGTTCTTTGATAAAAATAGAAATACTGAAAAGGCTGAGATGATTAAACGGCTGGCTTCCAGAGAGTTGCTTACAGGCAGCCGGCTTGTAATAAGCTGTGTAAAGGTGAATAACTTATAAAATGGCATTAACCATACTTCATACAGAATCATCAACAGGATGGGGAGGACAGGAAAACAGGACGCTTCAGGAGTGCATCGGCCTGAAAAAAAGAGGAGTAAGGGTAATCATTTTGTGCCAGCCTGAAAGCAGATTGAATAAACGTGCATTGGCAGAAGGCATTGAAGTGAGAACATGCAGAATGAAGAAAAGTTATGACATCTTAGCAATCAGTCATATACTTAAACTGATAAGAAGCGAAAACATTGACATAATAAGCAGCCACAGCGGAAGGGACAGCCTCCTTGCGGGCATAGCAGGAAGGCTTTCAAGAAAAAAACCGATAATAGTCAGAACAAGGCATCTGGCGCTTCCAATAACATCCAAATTTACATACAGCCTGCTGGCACATAAAGTAGTCACTGTAAGCGAATATGTAAAGCAATATTTAATAGAAAAAGACATTGCATCAGGGAAGGTAGCAGCCATACCGACAGGTATAGATACAGATAAATTTAACCCTGAGAGAGTTAATGACAGTTTAAGGCAGGAACTGGGTTTGCAAAAAGATGTCCCTGTCATAGGTACAATCGCAATTTTAAGGAGAAAGAAAGGGCATCATATCATCCTTGATGCCATGCCGTTAGTCCTCAAAGAAATACCGGATGCTGTTTTTGTATTTGCAGGAGATGGACCGCAAAGGGATAATATTTTAAATAAGATAAAGGCATCAGGATTATCCGAAAAAGTCTTCATGCTCGGATTGAGAAAGGACATCCCGGAAATATTGAAATCCATTGACATTTTTGCGCTGCCAACACTTCAGGAGGCGCTCGGGACATCGTTTATAGAGGCAATGGCAATGGGCAAACCGGTAATAGGAGCAGATGTAGGCGGTGTCAGTGAAGTGATTAAAAATGGCGTAAACGGCTACCTTGTAGAACCTGATAATCCTCTTGCTCTTGCAGAAGCAATTATAAAAATGCTTAAAGATAGAGAGGCAGCAAGATTAATGGGGACGGAAGGAAGAAAGATAGTGGAAAAGGATTATACGGTAGAGAAAATGTGTGAAAGGATGTATGCCATTTATCTGTCCCTTATAAAGGACAGAACTCAATGAGACCAGTTCCGGTTTTAATGTACCATCATATCAACCCACATAAAGGCGATATGGTCACTATAACTCCGGCGGTCTTTGAAGGTCAGATGGAGTACTTGCATAAGGCAGGCTACAGGACGCTAAAGATAGACGAACTCATTTCTTACATAAACGGCGCATTGACTTTGCCTCAGAAAGCTGTAGTTATCACCTTTGACGACGGCTGGCTTGATAATTATATATATGCCTTTCCAGTAATCAAAAAATATAAAATCAATGCAACGGTCTTCTTAATCACAAACAGGGCAGAAAATGCGTCTTTGCAAAACTCAGAACTCCAAACTCTAAACTCAAAACTAACTATACCAACGCATGAGGAATCGAAATCGTTAATAGAAAAAGGAGAATCGCATAAGGTTGCACTTAACTGGGGAATCATTAAGGAAATGTCAAACAGTGGCATGATCGAGTTTTATTCGCATACAAAAAGCCATGCTAAATGCAACAGCCTGTCTGAAAAAGAACTCATGGAAGAACTGAAAGAATCACAGCAGCTTATTGAAAAAAGGCTTGGCAGCCCATGCCCCTACTTCTGTTGGCCTTACGGCAAATATAATGACCTGTCTGTAAATGTTGCAAAAAAAACCGGATATAAAGCCATATTTACAACAAATCACGGAGTCGTTAAGGCAGGCTCTGACCCCTTTGCAATAAACAGGATAATAGTTAAGGACAGCGTTGCCTGGTTTAAGAAAAGAATGGTAATATATACAAACACAATTCTTTCAAGCCTATACCTCAAAATAAAGAAAAAATGAGAATCAACCCAATTGATGTCCTGCTGTTTCTGCTGCTAAAGATCGTGAAATTCTTTGATGGAAGGCAGGCGGATTTAAAATATTTTGATCCCGAAACGGTTAAAAACATTTTAGTTGTCTCATCAACAGCAATAGGCGACACACTGCTTTCAACACCGGCAATCAGGGCAGTCAGAGAGAGATACCCTCAGGCAAGGATAGTTGCTCATTTTAACATTAAAAATATGGAGCTTTTTGAAAACAACCCGCACATAGATGAGACTATTCCTTATCATGGCGGATATAAAAAAACTTTCAAAACCATCATGGAATTCCGCAAACATAAAATTTACCTCGCATTGATATTTCACGGAAACGAACCTCAGGCAACGCCAATGGCATATCTTTCAGGAGCAAGGTTTATAGTAAAAGTGCCAAACACGAGTGAATACAGATTCCTGCTGTCTAACAGGAACCAGATTTTTCGATGGGAAGACTTCACCCATGGGGTAGAACAGAGGCTTAAAGTGGCGGAATTAGTTGACTGCAGGATTTCGGACAATAGGATGGTACTGCCCCTAACAAAAGATGGGGAATCTGCTGTCAATGAGTTTTTGGAAAACAGCGGAATCAGAGAGACAGATACAATCATCGGCTTTCAGACAGGCGCATCCACCCTTAGCAGGATGTGGTTTCCTGACAGATTTGCCGAATTGGGCAAAAGGCTTATTAATTCGTATCCTGGATTAAAGATAATAATAACAGGTTCACCTGAGGAATATGAACATTGCAGAAAAATTGCAGATGCAATAGGCAAAAGGGCGATTGTATCAGCAGGTAAAATTCCTTTAAACTATATGCCGGCACTGATTAAGAGATTTAAGGCTTTAGTGACCGGCGACACCGGGGTCATGCATATTGCAGTTGCAGTCAGAACGCCAGTGGTGGCTTTATTCGCGGTAGCGGACCCTGGCAGGTCCGGGCCCTATTACGACATGGATAAACATACGATTATAAAAAAGGATAGAACCTGTGCCCCGTGTGCAAGCAAAAAATGTAAGCACCAAACCTGTATGGAAAATATAAGTATTGATGAGGTATTTGATGTCATTAGACAGGCAATATTCAAATCAAGATAAAACTCTGAAAAAAGTTTTATTAGTCTATTCTTCAAAGCCGCCCATCATGCAATATCTTGCTTCTGCTTTTAGCCGCAAAGGTATATCCACGGAAATGGTTTATGCGGATGTGAACCATTGGTTTGATCGTCATATAATACATACTACCAATAAGATACTTCATAACTTACGCATAATTCCAAAGGATAAAAGTGTTTTTTCTAATCATCATCTCTCACATAAAAACTATAGAAGCTTCAATCTGGGAAGAGCATATAGACAGTTCAATCCTGATCTGGTTCTGATTGTCCGCGGAATCGGTTTTCAGAACGATGTATTAAATGAAATCAGGAGAAATATTCCTATTTTTGGCTGGTGGATAGAAAGGGAAGAACGCACAGAAGAAGCGCTCAAGGAAATAAATCTATTTGATTGGTATTTCTTCATGAACTCATCATGTGTTGATATAGCAATGCAAAAAAGATTTTCAAACATCAGTTTGCTACATCATTCGGTTGACCCCGACACGTTTCATCCTGTGAGCAATATTAACAAAGAGATAGATATCTGTTTTGTCGGTAATTGGTCGCCCAAGAGACAGCAGTTCATTGAAGCATTGCTGAACATTACTGACAATATTGTTATCTACGGCAGAAAATGGGTAAAGAAGAATTTTTTAAATTCGAGAATAACAAGATGTGTTAAGGGTAAATATATTGATGGCTCCGCGCTGGTAGAGTTATATAACAGAAGCAGAATCGTAGTGAATATTACAAACTGGGGATTTGGAGAAGGCAAAAAACGCAGCGGTATGAATATGAGGATATTGGAGGTGCCAGCCACAGGCGCTTTTTTGCTTACAGATGGCTCACGGGATATTCCGACCGTTGTAACACCATGCAAGCACATAGCAGTCTATGAAAGCATAGAGGATTGTGTAAAATTGGCTAAATATTATCTTAATAACGCTACTGAAAGAGAAGCGATAGCCAAGGAAGGCTGTCTCTATGTGCGGCATAACTATACCTACGATGATGTAGTTAACCGCATTATAGATACATATCACAATTTAACAGTGGAGAAATAATGGCTAATGGAATTGATTGGAGTAAAATTCGTAGAGGCAGAGATGCCGCTTCTAAATTACCGCCCCAAATAACAAAAATACCGATAGTAAAAAGTAACAGGCAAATAATCAGCAATATATTAAAAGATGGCGATTCCATCCTTGATATCGGAGCTAACAACAGAAGTCTCGAAAAATATCTCCGTTCCATAACCGGAAAAGTTTCTTATTTTAGTTTAGATATAGATAAAAGCTTGCCGCATGACTATTACGACATGGCAGCTATTATTGATCGTAAGTTTGACGTAATTGTTGCCTTAGATGTAATTGAACATATGACCCTCGTTGATACATCTGCATTGTTTGAAAGAATTCATGAATTGCTTAAACCGTCAGGATGCGTTGTAATAAGCACGCCAAATGTTTGCCATCCTGTACGGTTCTGGAGAGACTGCACGCATATAACACCCTATAGATATGATGAATTGACAGGCCTTTTGATTTCAGCTGGATTTCATGACATTAAAATATATAGGATCAAAGATATGAAGACTAAAGATAAATTAAGATACTGGATATATAGTCCGTTGCTGAGGCTTCTGGATATTGATTTTGCCCCTGGCATTGTTGCTGTTGCAAAAATCTAAAATGCTATGAAAAAGAAAATTCTTATTCTTGATACAGGCAAAGAATGGGGCGGAGGCACAAACAGCCTTCTTGAACTGCTGAAAAGGATAGACAAAAGCAAATATCATTTTACCGCCCTGTTTTACAATAATTATAAAAAGGGCTACGAATCCAACATAAAGACAGAGATTGAAAAACTCGGAGTGGAATTCTTGATTTTAGAGCAAAGAAAACAGCCTGTCATAGTCAAGATAGCCAAAGAACTTTCAAGACTGACATTTTTTTTCAGCAGACAGTTAAAAAGATATTCTGTATTTCTTATTAATTATCACTTCAGAATTAAACGAAATGCAGAAAAAATTTCAGAACTTTTGAAAAATCTCAGGATAGACCTGCTTTACATGAACAACCAGCCTTCATCAAATTTGGAAGGTATCATCGCATCTAAAATAACCGGGGTGCCTGCTCTCCAGCACAGCCGGATTGAGACCACGCTTAACTCCTTTGAAGTCAAGGCTGTCAACCTGTGGCTTAAAAAAATGATTTGCGTGTCTGAAGGAGTAAAAAACAGTTTTATCAGACAGGGTGTCGATAAATCAAAATGTGTGGTAGTTTATAATGGTATAGCTATTGAAATAGTCCCTAATGCATCGCGTCAGGACATAAGAAAAATGTGGGGAATATCTGACAAAGACATTTTAATAGGGGCTGTCGGCTCTCTCATTAAAAGAAAAAGAATCAGAGATTTGATAGGGGCTATCGCTATGGTTGAGAATAGGAGGGAACATCCCGTTAAATGCATGGTTATCGGAAAAGGCCCGGAAAAAGAAAACCTAATGACTAAAGTAAAAGAAAGAAACCTTGACAGTAGAATTATATTTACTGATTTTCAATCAGATGCAATCTCGTATATAAACGCATTGGATATTTTTGTAATGCCATCAGAGAAAGAGGGGCTGCCAAGAGTTATTCTTGAAGCAATGTTAATGGGAAAACCTGTCATTGCCTCAGACATTACAGGGCCGTCAGAACTTGTTGCTGACGGGGAAACCGGTTTTTTAGTGCCGGTTGGAAAAACAGATGCAATTGCCGGTGCGATCCTCAGACTGATAGAGAACCCTACACTGAGAGAGAGGATGGGAGAAAAGGCTAAGGAACGGATAATCAGAAACTTCCCTGTTGAGAAATATGTCAATGATGTGGAAAATGTCTTTGCAGAGGTGCTGAGACATTGATATATGTGATTTTAACCTATCTTTTTTCACCGCTTATATATCTTATTATTGCTGCAAGAAAGAAAAAGGCAATCTCAAGAATTTTGATAATTCAGACGGCAAAGATAGGTGATTTAATATGTTCAACGCCGGGTTTCAGGGAGACAAGAAAGAAATATCCATCTGCCCATATCACCGTGATGGCAAATTTTGTGACACGAGAACTGCTGGAAAATAATCCGAATGTTGACGAAATCATATCTGCAAAAAATACCGATTATAAAGGACTTTCAGGAAAGCTAAGATTGTCCGGCCTCATACGAAGAGGGAAATACGATATAGGGATCTGCCTCAATCCTAACGTCCCGTTTGCAGTTGCCTTGTTCCGGGGTCTTGTTCCAATCAGGCTTTCTGTAATGCCGGACTTCTCAGGGTTCACATTTAAACTCGCATCTGTATTTTTCACATACTTTGAAAAGCATGTAAGAGGAAAAATGGTTATAGAAACTTATATGCAAATGCTGAAAGCAATCGGTATTTCAAGCAGTAACATATCAAAAGAGGTCTATAAATCAAGAGACGCAGATGCAAAGGCCGAACAAATCATAGGGAAGCTTGATAAACCCCTGATAGGCATTGCAGTCAGCAGCGGGAATAAACTGAAAGAACTGGGATTAGATAAAATTACCGCTGTTATCAACATGATACTTGATGATATGGATGCATACATAGTGCTTATAGGGTCCGAACATGAAATAAAGACTGCGGACACTGTTTTACAGGCAGTTGGGAGAAGAGAGAGTGTTATAACTGCAGTGGGCAAATTGCATTTAAGAGAACTTCCGGCGCTCATTGAGAAGCTGTCGCTTTTTATAGGGGTGGACACAGGAATAACATACATGGCTGATGCGCTCTCAATACCTCTTATTGACATTGCTGGACCGTCAGATATGAAAGACCAGAGGCCAACAGGAAAGAATGCCGTAATAATACAAAAAAATGATTTGCCATGCGTCCCGTGCTCTCATGCATTTAAGAGTCCCTATTATTGTAAAATAAATACCAGAGGATGCATAGAATCAGTGTCGCCGGAAGAAATATACCATGTCGCTAAAAAATTATTATCAGAACATAATTAGCAATCTCAACACATCAAAGTTTTTAAGATTCTTTCTCTATATGCTGATATTCTTTCAGCCGTTCAATCGCTTCAACTCTTTCAGAGAGATAGGTTTTTACGGATTGCTGCTATTTTTTATATTGAAGATATTCAAAGACAGAGCAATACACATAGACTTCAGAGATAAAACAATAGTTGCCATTTCTCTTTTAGCAGGTTGGGCAGTGTTAGTGTCAATTCTTGGACCTTATCCTTTAGATAGTTTGAATGCTCTGAGGAAAAATCTATTCGTGCAGGCATTGATATTTATAGTAATCATTACAGAATTCAAAAGCTATAAAGAGCTTAGAACACTGTTCCGCATTGTAGCTGTGAGTTTTGCAATTGTTACACTCGCTTCTATAGCAGAAAACTTTTTAGATTTAATAAATCTTAATATGAATCTTAATGCATTACAATATAAAAGAACCCATAAAATGTTTATAGCCGGGTATGCCAGTAAGGCCTCTTTTTACCTTCCTTTTATCGCAGTATGGCTTACATCGCTAAAAAAAGTGCCATGGGAAAAGTGGATAGGACTAATTACTATATTATTAGGACTTCTTACGGTCTTCGCATACAATGTGCGTGCAGCAATATTTATTATTCCTTTAGCCATTCTCCTAATTATTTTTCTTGCTAAAAAGTATAAACTGCTGGTTACAGTCGTTATTATATTCGCATCTTGCACATTAATGGTTTTTTCATCAAAATCTGACACATTATCACAATCAAAATATCAGTCTTTATCGGATTTAGAGACATTCTCTAAAAATGAACGCTGGCTGCTTTGGGAGGGGACACTACACATTATCAAGGAAAGACCTATCACAGGTTACGGCTACGGCTGGAAAAAAATGGCTTTTGTGATAGATGACCTGAAACTGATGGAATACTGGAGAAAAGATTTCCCTGATATCTACGGCTTTATGTTTAAACCAAACAAAAATAGATACGGCAATATAAACCCGCACAATCTGCTGCTCCAGATAGTCTTTGAAATCGGATTAATAGGTCTTATTTTCTTCTTGTGGCTATGGACAACTGTTATTTTAAAAATATTGAAGACCGTTTCGGTAAAATGGCAATCGGATGGCAAAACTTTCGTCCTCTGCAGTCTTGGAGTTATTGTGTCCTATGCCCTGATTAATATACCAAATGGTTACTGGCAGGAAGCATACGGCAATATGATATTTATGTTTATAGCTTCAATCTTTGTAATCCACAAGCAGTACGCCCAGCGTATAGAAATGCATAATTTAAAATCCGGCTATTCAAAACTCCTCTTTATACGCCGCGACAATATAGGAGACCTTGTTTGCACAACTCCGTCTATCCATGCTGTTAGAGAAAAATACCCTGACGCAAAAATAGGTATACTGGTAAATACTTATAATGTAGACGCTGTGAGCAATAATCCGGATATAGACAAAGTCTACATATACGAAAAAGCAAAACACGCTCCTGATAAAAATAAATTGTCTGTCTGGCGGAGCAATCTCAAGGTGCTGTTGAAAATAAGAAAAGAGAAATATGATGTCGCCATAGGCTGCGGAGCATACTCTCCAAGGCTTGCAAGATATACGCTGCTTACCGGCGCAAAAACAAGAATAGGATACCTTAAAAAAGGCATGGAAAAATCTAAGTTCTATAACATGCCTCTATACGAGCCTGAGAAAACACTTCATGAAGTTGAAAAAACCTATAATTTACTGACTCCCCTCGGCATAAACGGCAAACCTTCTGAATTAAGGATTTTCCCTGAAACCACAGAGGCAGATAAAGTTAAGGATTTTTTGAACCCATCAGGCTTTCTGAAAGAAAAGCCTGTCATCGCCTTTCATATAAGCAGCAGGCGTCCTGAAAACAGATGGCCTGTTCAGAGGTTTGTAGAACTTGCAAATCTTATATCTGCCAATTACGCTGCCGCCATACTGCTTCTATGGTCGCCCGGCAGTGAAAAGAATGTGTACCATCCGGGCGATGATGAAAAAGCAGCGATTATTAAAAATTCCTTAAAACCAGAACCTGCTGCGTACAAAACCACTCATATCAGAGAGCTTATTGCTGCCTTGAGCGTGAGCAGTCTTGTTGTCTGCTGCGACGGAGGAGCAATGCACATTGCAGCAGCTTTGGGAAAACCTATTGTGACAATATGGGGTTCAACCAATCCTGATAACTGGGCGCCATGGGGCACAAGACATGTCATTCTGAAAAAAAACAGAAATGCCGCTGACATTTCTGTCGAAGACGTCTTTACTGCCGTAAGCAAACTCCTGAAGCAACAGTAAAAATTCAGAAAGTATCTTTTCCATCCCTCAACCTAAGATAATAAAGGTTCTCTTCGCATGCATTTGCCCAACAGCACCTTTTGCAATACCTCTCCAGCCATAGATGAAAAATTGCTGGGATTTTTTCTTTTAAGGCATTCCACTCACTTTTAATATTTAATGCCTGCTTCAGAAGTTTCAGGGCAAACTCGTCCATTTCTATAATTTCTTGATTCGAATGATCCTCGGAGCAACATTTTTTGTGCCTCATGTAAGGACATAGCTTGCATACATCATCGGCACCGGCAGAAACCTTAACCCCCAGCCTCTCTGACTTTTCCAGCACGCGTCTCAGGTTCTTTGTGAATTCCCTGTTATAGCCTTTGCCATTGAAAAAATGCAGGCAGATAAGATGATGCCCTCTCAGCTTAGGAATAACGGACATTTTTAAGTATAACAAATGAGGCATAATTAATACGCACTGTTCATCATCATCCCTGTAAAAAAATCCATATAGTCGTGGGCTGGCCAAACATCCTGCAGGTTTCTCTGTGGCAAACAGCAAAGCCTGCTGTTGGGGACATATTCACGCTTCTCAGGAACGAAGGGATCAGCTCAGAAGAACTTCAGCTGTTTAAGTGATATAAATGACATTTTCCCATGGCTTTACTATGGTAAAATGTTTGACATCTTGAGAAGGTTATGCCATATTGCAAAAAGAAAGGTTGAGGACAATTTTAAAAAATATTTCATTGTAGTTGAATGCCACATAATTGCAGAGGACACTAAAAAATAGTTGCAAGCAGCCTCTGAAGATGTTAGACGCCTTCGTGAAAGGCACTGCTGCAAAACATAATTTCTCGTTTTTCCTGCCTATTAATTAATCACATATGCCTAAAAATAAGGCAATCATGCATGGCTAACACAACAAAACCCTTATATATCAATACATCGCTGCTGGCATGATTGTTGATATGTTAAAGCTGATGTCTGTTTTGATTCTGAAGAATGTAAAGACAGGAGGAAGAAGGTTCTATGTCTATGCCTTGGCGCACAGATAATGGCAAAGGCACTCGGAGCATCAGTGTATTTCACTGGCACGGGGAAACCTTTGACACGCCGGAAGGCGCTGCGAGGCTCGCAAAATCAGACCTCTATCAGAACTAGGCATTTAAATATGCTGATAATGCCTATGCGTTTCAGTTTCGTATAGAAGTTTCAAAAGAGATGGTTTATGACTGGTTTAAAAATGAACAAGTTGCCCTAAGTAAAATAAAAGCAGAGACTGAAAAATTCTACGAAATATACAATGGCAGGGCAGTGAATTTTTATAAAGAATTTTTTAGCAAAAGTTGAAAATTGAAAGTTATAAACTTACTAACTTTGAACTTTCAAGTCTTAACTTTGAAACAGGAGTGACATATGAAAAAGGTTGAGGCAATAATAAAACCCTTTGAGCTTGACGAAGTGAAGGATGCTCTTAATGAAATCGGCATACAGGGCATGACTGTCACAGAGGTTAAGGGTTTTGGCAGACAGAAAGGACACACCGAACTCTACAGAAGCGCTGAATATGTTGTTGACTTTATCCCTAAGATAAAGATAGAGGTAGTCACATCTGACAGCCTTGCACAAAAAGTGGTGGCTGTTATAGAGAAAACAGCAAAAACCGGAAAGATAGGCGACGGAAAGATATTCGTTTATTCTGTGGAAAATGCAGTAAGGATAAGAACAGGAGAACAAGGAGAGGCAGCAGTATAATGACCGTTATGAGTAATCCGTAATGGGTAATGGGCATAAAATTTTTTAAACTCATTACGCATTACTCATAACGCATAACGAATTTAAAAAAGAGGAGGAGGAAAAATGACACCGAAAGACGTAATCAAAATGGCTCAGGAAAACAAGGCAGTCATGGCAAATTTCAAGTTCCTTGATTTTCCCGGAATCTGGCAGCATTTCGCAGTGCCGATAGCTGAATTAAAAGAAGAAGTATTTGAAGAGGGCCTCGGTTTTGACGGCTCTTCAATAAGGGGATGGCAGGCGATTCACACATCGGATATGCTTATAATCCCTGACCCTGTAACAGCATTTATGGATCCATTCATGGAGTATCCGACAATAAGCCTTATATGCAACATCGTGGATCCGATAACAAAGGAATTCTACACAAGGGACCCGCGTTATATCTCACAGAAGGCAGAGGCTTATCTTAAGTCATTAGGTATCGGCGATACAGCACATTTCGGCCCTGAGGCTGAGTTCTTCATTTTTGATGATATCAGATTCAACCAGACCTCTAACAGCGGTTATTACTTCATTGACTCTGTTGAAGGCATCTGGAATTCAGGCAAGGACGAGAAGCCAAACCTTGGTTACAAGCCGAGATACAAGGAAGGTTATTTCCCTGTGCCTCCGACAGACAGTCAGGTAAATCTCAGGACAGAGATGGTCATGGAGATGCAGAAGTGCGGCATATATGTTGAGAGGGAGCATCATGAAGTTGCAACAGCAGGCCAGGCAGAGATTGACATGAGATTCGACTCTCTGGTCAGGATGGCTGACAAACTGATGCTCTTCAAATACATCATTAAAAATGTTGCAAAAAGGCACGGCAAGACAGTAACTTTCATGCCGAAACCTTTATTCGGTGACAACGGCTCTGGCATGCATGTCCACCAGAGCATCTGGAAAAAAGACAAGCCTCTTTTTGCGGGCAACGGCTATGCAGGGCTAAGCGAGCTTGCGCTGTATTATATCGGTGGCATTCTTAAGCATGCGCCTGCACTCGCTGCAATCACAAACCCGACTACGAATTCTTATAAAAGGCTTACGCCGGGCTTCGAGGCTCCTGTTAATCTCGCATATTCAGCAAGAAACCGTTCAGCATCAATACGCATACCGACATATTCTGCAAACCCCAAGACTAAAAGATGCGAAGTAAGATTCCCTGACCCGTCATGCAATGGATACCTTGCATTTGCCGCAATGCTCATGGCAGGACTGGACGGTATTGAAAATAAGATACATCCGGGGGAACCATTAGATAAAGACATTTACGATCTTGGGCCTGAAGAACTGGCATCTGTTCCGACAATGCCTGCAAGCCTTGAAGAGGCATTGGATAATCTTGAGGCTGACAATGAATTCCTCAGAAAGGGCAATGTA
>DOHC01000078.1 GCA_003535475.1 Nitrospiraceae bacterium | reverse complement strand
TTTTCTCTTTTTTCTCTTCTGTAACGGTTGAGCCGTTTGTAGTTGTGGTAGTTGTCTTGACATTCGCCACAGGGTCACCGACAATGCCGAAAATGTAGTATTTGTCAGGTTTTGGCTGGAGGGTCACATAGAACTGTCCTTTGGCATCTTTTGGTTTTGTGAGATAATCAGCCTGAAATGTTATGAATGTCCTGAATCTGTCTATAGCGCCTAATTGTTTATTAACGCTTTCGGAGGCCTTGTTTAACGACTCGTAAAGCCTGTCATCCTTCACAAGTTTGCCGAGACTGCCTTCGCCGTCTGCAATTTTTTTGGAGATGGTGTCAATTGATTCTGTCGCGCTCTTAATAGATGGCCTGTTCTCCTCTATCATTGCCTTGAGTTCTTGAGATGCCTTTTCGAGGTTTGCCACAAGGTCAGGCCCGTCTTTTTTCAGAGAGGCTGAAAAATCTTTTACATTGCCGATTGTAGCTGTAAGCGGTTCCTTGTTTTTTTCTACAAGGTCATGTATTGACGCGATGAAATTGTTGATATTGTCGAGTGCTTTCCGCATCTTTTTGTCATTTACGGATATTGTATCTTTAAGGCCTGCGGTGATGTCTTTAAGGTTCAGGATAGATTCCTTGAGCGCTGCTTTCCCCTCAGGCGTGCCAATGGATTCGTTGAGGGCGGATGCGAAATTATTGATGTTTGTAGAGACATCTGTAAGATTCCTCACAAGGTCGTCAATGTCCACGATTTCTGCAACATTTTTTATCGTATCCCCGTCCTTCAGCGGTGGCGGCTGAGAACCTATTTTCAGTTCAAGATATTTGTCTCCGAGAAGGCCTGTTGATTTTATGCCTACGGAGGCGTCTGAATACAGTACAACATTTCTGTCTATTCTGATGGTAAGCCTTGCCCTTCCGTTCCTGAGTTCAATTCTTTCAATGGTGCCGGCATCAACACCTGCGACCTTTATCCTTGTCTTTTCGTCAAGGCCTCCGATATTTTTGAACTCGGCATAGACTACGTATCCTTTCTTTTTTACCCATTCAAAGCCGCCGACCTTGAATGTCATGTATGTCAGGAGAACAAGAATTATAAGCGCAAAAGAACCTACTTTCGCTTCTGTAGAAAGACCCTTCATGCAGTTACTCCCTCGATTTTTATTGGTCCGACTGCGCTTCCAGTTATAAACTGTTTTACTGTTGCATTGTCTGTGTTTTTTATTTCATCAGGCGTGCCTGTGGCAATTATTCTGCCTTCATAGATCATTGCAATCCTGTCTGCAATCTTGTATGCGCTGCGCATGTCATGTGTTATAGCCACTGATGTGACCGAAAGTTTCTGTTTCATCTCTATTATAAGGTCATTTATCGCGTCAGCCATTATCGGGTCAAGCCCTGTGGTAGGCTCGTCGTATAGGAGTATTTCAGGAGAGTGGGCTATTGCCCTTGCAAGTCCGACCCTCTTTTTCATTCCTCCTGAAAGTTCAGAAGGCATAAGATCCTCAACTCCTATCAAACCGACCATCCTGAGTTTTTCGCTTGCTATTTCTTTTGCGTCTTTTTCTTTCAATTTCCCGTGCCTCATTAAAGCAAACGCTACATTTTCCCATACTTTCATTGAATCAAACAAGGCTGACATCTGAAAAAGCATACCGAATCTTTTCCTTGTTTCATATAGTTCATTTTCGCTCATCTTTGCAATATCAACGCCGTCTATCAATATGGAGCCGCTGTCAGGCTTAAGCGTGCCGATGATATGTTTTATAAGCACACTCTTTCCCGAACCGCTTCCTCCTATCACCACCATGCTTTCGCCCTTTTCAACTTTGAGGTTTGCGCCTCTGAGCACATGGTTTCTGCCAAAAGACTTATGCAAATCTATAATCTCTATCATTTCTCTCTTTGTCACCCTGAACTTGTTTCAGGGTCTTATAATTATCCTTTGTAGATGCTGAAATAATTTCAGCATGACATACTAATTGTTTTTTATTTAAACAGCCACGCCGACAAAAAATAATCGGAAATTAATATTGTCATTGATGACAAAACCACAGCTCCAGTTGTGGCCTTTCCAACACCTTCAGCGCCTCCTGATGTATAAAAACCCTTATAGCAGCTTATTATAGCAATGGATGCGCCAAAAAAACACGCTTTAATAAGGCCGTTGTATATGTCGCTTGTTTCAAGGTAATCCCATGTCCTTCTCCAGTATACTGATGAATTAGCGCCTAAAACATTCACTGTAACAAAGAATCCTCCGATGATTCCTATGATGTCAGCTACAACTGTCAGAGAAGGAAGTATGATTATGCCCGCAATAAACCTCGGCACAACAAGATACTTCACAGGGTTTGTGGCTAATGTTTCGAGAGCATCTATCTGTTCTGTCACGCGCATTGTGCCAAGCTCTGCAGCCATGGCAGCGCCAGCCCTTCCCGCAACAATCAGTCCTGTAAGGACAGGACCGAGTTCACGTGTGATAGAAAGGGCGACGACTGTTCCCACCATTACTTCGGCATTGAATCTCTTAAATCCCGTGTAGCTCTGAAGCGCAAGTACCATGCCTGTAAATACCGCTGTGATAAGCACGACAGGCAGGGATTTAATGCCAATCTCTACTACCTGTTTGAATGTGTTTTTAAGTTCAAAAGGCGGCAACACAAGCTGTTTTACCGCAGAACACAGAAAGAGCATGATCCTCCCGAGTTCTTCAGTAAATAACACAAAAGTGCGCCAGAACATCGTGACTGAACGTCCCAGCAACTCAACAGGCTTAAGCAGAATATTAGCCATTAATGTATACCCTTTTTGATCTATTCCCCAGAGATGTCAGGATTTCATATGGAATTGTTCCTGCCCTTTCTGCAAGTTCAAATGCTGTAATGGCAGTGTTTTTCTGTCTGCCAAGAAGAATAACTTCATCTCCTTCAGAGACGTCTCTGATCTCTGTAACATCCACCATTGCAGTGTCCATGCATATTCTGCCAGCCACAGGGGCGAGTTTTCCTCTGATAATAACATCCGCATTATTTGACAGGACTCTCGGATATCCATCAGCATAACCAACCGGCAGCACCGCTATAAGGCTTTCCCTTGCTGTAATGAATGTTCTTCCATAGCTTACAGGTGTTCCTCTCTTCAGTTTTCTTAGAGATAATATTTTTGTTTTAATGGTCATGGCAGGTTTTAGAAGTGAGAAGTGAGGAGTGAGGAGTGACGAGCCTCTATTATTACTTGTCTCTTGTCTCTTGCCTCTTGCCTGAATAGGCGAATAGCCATACAGCATCAGTCCCAGCCTGACAGCATCAAAGTACGATTCAGGAAGGGTCATGACAGCGGCGCTGTTAGCCATATGGCAAAGAATCTGTTTGATGCCCTTTTTATTAAGGATATTCCTTGCTTTGTTAAATCTGTCAACCTGCATTAAGGCATATGACCTGTCATAAAGGTCGGCATCGGAAAAATGGCTCATAAGCCCTTTGATCGATATAAAATTCATTTTACCTATTGCGCTCATCTCTTTTTCTATGTCTTCCATGTTAAAACCGAGCCTTCCCATGCCTGTATCCACTTTTATATGCAGATTAAGATTCTGTTTTCTTACTTTTGCTTCTTTAGAGAATCTTTGCGCTGTTTTAACATCATGGACCACAGGTATCAGGCTGTATTTAAGATAGTCTTCTATATTATTTTTATCAAAAAGTACAATTATCGGCGCTTTAATGCCTGCACGTCTCAGGGCAATAGCTTCTGATGTGTATGCAACTGCAAGGCAAGAAGCCCCTTCTTTAACAAGCCGGCGGGAAACTTCAACAGCACCATGAC
Organism: Nitrospiraceae bacterium; assembly: GCA_003535475.1. GTDB lineage: Bacteria > Nitrospirota > Thermodesulfovibrionia > Thermodesulfovibrionales > UBA1546 > UBA1546. Next base: position 1,753 of record DOHC01000078.1, on the reverse strand, counting down.
CATAGCCGTCTGCCTTTACAACAGCTATTACTGTTCTGGTTCCTGTTATCTTTCTTGCTACTCTAAGATTATATGCGATAGCGTTGAGGTCTATCTCTGCTATTGGTCCTCTGTCCATAGGCAGTTCGGAGTTTTGAGTTAGGAGTTCGGAATTAGGATTTAAAAAATTACTCCAAACTCCTAACTTCTAACTCATCATTTTTCCTGTCCTGTTTTTTCTTTCTTTTCTTTGTCTTCTTCAATTGGTTTTTTTGGTGTTACGTCTATCTCGTCAGGCTCTGACATGGATTTCTTGAAATTTTTTATAGCTTTTCCAATACCGCCTGCGAGTTCCGGCAACCGCTTGGCTCCAAAAAGGACAAGGACGATTACCAGTATAATGATTAGCTCTTGCATGCCTAAACCAAACATATCTTACCTCCTTTTTTAGTGTCAGTGTTCAGTGTCAGTCTCTTACAGTGTCAGTTTTTAGTGTCTGTGTCAGTAGAAAGTTTTTACTGGCACTAACCACTGACACTGAATGCTGATTTGCTGTCACTAATCACTTTCTCATAATCTTCCATTGTATTAATATTCAGAAATGACCTGCCTTCAGGGTCTATCTGCCTTACCTCTTTCTCTTTTATATATAAGACGTTAATTTCTGTCAACAAATCTTTTAATCTCTTCAGTCCCTTGTTAAGTCTTTCCTCAATGATGCCGAGGATATTTTTTGAATAGATTCCAAAAAGAGGCTGTGGCTTTCCTTCAAATACAGGTATCACAGCATCCCATTCTGTCATCTCAGAACCAGAGGTCAGGGGTTCAAGGTTTTCTCTATTCTTGCCTCTGTATTTATCAACCATATAGTTCATAAGCTGGCCATTTAGGAACGGCATATCACAGGCGACTACAAATATTGCATTGTCCTTTATGTTTGACAGTACAGAGAAGATGCCGGTGAGCGGCCCCCTTTGATTGATAATGTCTCCTATCATCGGTATCCCGCAGTAAAAATAAAACTCCGGTGTATTTGTGCTTATAACTACCCTTCCGAATAAGCTTTTCATCAGATTGACGCTGGAGTCAATTATTTTTTCCCCGTTAATCTCGATATGCCCTTTCAGTAAGGGAATCCTCCTGTTTTCTCCGCCTGCTAAGATTGTTCCTGTCATAGCCATTTTAGTTATTTTAATAGTTTATTTAAAAAATATTTTTAATACAAGCTAAAAGTGCTCTTGGTAAAGATTTTTACTTGCTTAAATGCGCTGCTTTTGTTATAAAATAATCAGAAGGAGCGATAGGGTTACCTGCCCTGTTGGTGACAGATGAAAAAGTTGATCCGGTAAATTAGATCTTTAGGGAGTCTGAGTAAGGAGGACGGTGTGCAAGTCTCATTACTAATGAGAAGGCCTGAAGTTCCCTTCAAGACACCCACCTATTTTATAGGCGGATCTGATTATTCATTTGCACGGCAGGGCGGGTTTATTTTACCTGTGAAAGGTGAAACTTTTGTTCCCTTTCGCTTAGTTAGAAAGGCCGGGCAGGCGTTTATAGTGGAAATTATGTTTCTGAGGGGAAATATAAATAAAGGGGTTGATTATTGGCTCAGCTTATTGAGCCGTATAATAAAGTATGCAGGTAAAATACATGCCAGGCATATATTCCCGCTTACTCCTTAACAGAAACACTGAACCCATATCTCCTGCCTGAAACGCGTAAGAACAGATTTTTGTTGTTGTGCAAAAAACTTTTTAACTTGTACCCAATGAGT
>DOHC01000041.1 GCA_003535475.1 Nitrospiraceae bacterium | reverse complement strand
TGAGAGTGCAACTTAACCCCTGATAATTTTCCCCTCATCCATGAGGAGCATGCAATCAGCAAGCCTTTCAGCCTGAGGCATATCATGGGTGGCAATGATAATTTTGGATCTGCCTTCTTTTTTCATATTTAAGATTATATCCTCCACGATTTTTGTATTCTCATTATCAATGGAAGCGGTAGGCTCATCAAGAAAAAGCATCTCAGGCTCTATGACCATTGCCCTTGCAATACCGAGTCTCTGGGTTTCGCCGCTCGAAAGCGTAAGGGCATTGTGATTTTTTTTATGAATGAGTCCGACAAATTTTAATGCATCATTAACCTTTCTTTCTGTCTCTTTATTTTTCCCTCCCCTTATTTTCAGCCCGTAAGCTGCATTATTAAAAACTGTAGTGTTAAACAAACCAATCCCAGGCAAAACAAGGGTAATCCTGCGCCTTAATCCGATATCCTTGCTAAATATATTATCTCCTGAGAAATAATTGACCTCTCCCTTGTCAGGACTTTCAATAAGGGCACATATCCTGAGCAGTGTGGATTTACCACTGCCATTATGTCCCGTTAATACATAAACACCATTTCTGTCAAAAGAAATTGAGCAGGCGTTCAAAACAGGTTTTCCGTTATAGCTTTTCCAGACATCGGATATATTAAGTCTTAGGCTCATCTGTTTACCGGAAGCGCTCCTTTTCTCTGTATAAAGTGCAGAGTAGAGTTTATCACAAGCGAGATGGTTAAGAGGATTATTCCAAGCGCTATGGCGAGTTCAAAATTCCCTTTGTCTGTTTCCAGAGCAATAGTTGTTGTCATAACGCGGGTATATCCTGCAATATTTCCGCCGACGATAAGTATTGCGCCAACCTCTGCCATTACCCTTCCAAATGCCGCAATTATCCCTGACATTATCCCATACATTGCTTCTTTTATTATAGTAACCGAGATTTGAAGAGGTGTCGCTCCCAGTGTCATTGAAGCCTGCTTTATGATAGGGTTAACGCTGACAATCGCTGAATGACACAGTGATACCACAATGGGAAAAGCGAGGATTGTCTGGGCGATAATCATTGCTGACGGCGTATAAAGGAGTCCCATAAAACCAATGGGCCCGCTTCTTGACAGCATTATATAAACAAAAAGACCAACCACAACAGGAGGAAGCCCCATAAGCGTATTCATAATACTTATGAGTAACCCCCTTGCCGGGAATTTTTTTAAGCTGACGAGCGCGGACATGGGAAGGCCTATGATAGATACAATTAGAAGCGCTGTTCCTGATACCCTGAGTGATAAAAATATTATGCTTAATAATTCCGCATCAAGGTTAAATATAAGTAAAAACGCCCTCTTGAACCCCTCTATTATTGAATCCATATTCTACTTTGCATTGGGAATAAACAACTGATTGCCGTGTTTATCCCTGAATGACGCGGTAGCCTGCTGCCCTTCCTTTGATATAATCCAGTTTATCAACTCCATAGCCTCTTTGTATTTTACATGTTTATGCCTTTGCGGGTTTACGGCCATAATACCATACTGATTAAACAATATGGGATCACCTTCAAGAACTATCACCATTTCAAGTTTGTCCTTATCTTTTGTCGCAAGCCATGTGCCCCTGTCCGTAAGCGTGTATGCGCGTTTTTCATCCGCAATCCTCTGAGTCTTTTCCATCCCCTGTCCAACCTCAAGATACCACTTCTGTCCCTTCGGCTCTATCCCTGTCTTTTTCCATAGGGAAAGTTCTTTTGTATGAGTTCCTGAGTTATCGCCGCGAGATACGAAGAATGCACTGCTTCCAGCTATCTTCTTGAACACCTCAGAAGCCGATTTCATACCCCTTATCTTTGCAGGGTCGTTTGACGGGCCGATAACAACAAAATCGTTATACATTACATCATGTCGGTTGACGAAATAACCTTCCTCAACAGCCTTCAGTTCCTGCTCCTTAGCGTGAACGAATACAACATCTGCATCGCCCCTCTTGCCTATTTCAATAGCCGCGCCTGTGCCGACTGCAACAATATCAACCTTTATTCCTGTCTTTTTTTCAAAAATCGGCAGGATATAATCAAACAATCCGGAGTTCTGCGTGCTTGTTGTTGATGCACAGCGGATTCTTGTCTCGGCAAATATTTTGGATGGGAGCAACTGGATAAATATCGCCATAAAGAGTAAAATTACTTTGAATAACATAAGATGTATTCCTTTCCTTATGAATTTATTTTTGAGGAAATTATAATACAATCAGCCATTTTTCGGAAGCGGGAAGTTGAAGAGACAGAACCTTGACTTACACTTTAACTCTTAGATAAGATACGTATCCGAGGTAAAAATGAAAGTTGCTATCGGCAGCGACCATGCCGGCGTAGAGCTTAAAAATGAGCTAATCTCCATCCTCAGCGAGATGAAGATAGAATGCCTTGATCTTGGCACAAATGGCCCTCAATCCGTGGATTATCCTGATTTTGGAGAAAGGGTAGCCAGAGAAGTCTCAGAAGGCAAGGCGGACAGGGGCATACTGATATGCGGCACGGGCATCGGCATGTCAATTGTTGCGAATAAGATTCCCAATATAAGGGCGTCTCTCTGCAATGACCTCTTCACCGCAAAGATGAGCAGGATGCACAATGATGCAAACGTGCTTGTGATAGGCGGCAGGATTGTAGGCAAAGACCTTGCAAAAGAGATTGTCAGGGTATTGTTCAGCACAGAATTTGAAGGCGGCAGGCACGCAAATCGTATTACAAAGATAAAATTGATAGAGGAAAGATTTATAAAACATGAACTTTGAAAGGCTCAAACTTTCAGACCCGGATATTTACAGGGCGATTCAGGGAGAGATAGAAAGAGAAAGGGAGAAGATTGTTCTTATCGCATCAGAAAACTATGCAAGTCCTGCTGTTCTTGAGGCGCAGGGCTCTGTATTTACCAATAAATATGCCGAAGGGTATC
>DOHC01000025.1 GCA_003535475.1 Nitrospiraceae bacterium | reverse complement strand
ATTATGTGCCCGAACTCATACTTAAGAAAAACATTAATAATCTGCCTTACCCTGTTAATATTCTTATACGTGCTCCTGAGCTTCAGCAGACTGAAAGGCATGGCCTATTGTTCCTGCCCTTCTTCCTTTACTCCTTCAAGTTTCTTTACCCTGTTAGAGAGGTTCTGAATCTTTTTATTGAGTTTCTCAATGTCATCCTTTGAAGGCAGGTTCATTTTCTCCAGAGTCTTTGACAATATCTCCGAAAAATTCTTAGAAAACCCTTCAGTCCCCTTTTCAGCTTTTTCTGTCCACTCCTTCACGAGTTTTGCGCCCTGTGATTCGCTGAGTTCGCCTTTTTTGACAAGCTCATCAATGAACTCATTTACCTTCTGCTGCATGCCCAAACCTGCAAGCAAGGCGCTTCTTATTATTTCAAAAAATGTCATAAATACCTCCTTCTCAAAGTTAAAAGTTATAAGTTGAAAGTTTTAAAAAATTAACTCTTAACTAATTACTCTCAACTCTTAACTTGCTTTCTAATTATATCGTACACTGCTTCAAGCGCCTTGTCCAGTTTTGCAATGTCTTTTGTGCCGCCTTCTGCCATTTCAGGTTTTCCTCCGCCTCTACCGCCTGCAATCTCGGCAACTTTCTTGAGTATCTCTCCGGCCTTTATTTTCTTAGTAAGGTCTTTTGTGACCATGGACAAAAACGCTGCCTCGCTGTTCATTACAGATGCAAGGACAATAACACCTGAGCCGAGTTTATCCTTTACATTGTCTGCAAGAATCCTTAAATCCTTCTTTTCAAGGCCGTCAACCCTGCATGAAATAACCTTTGTGCCGCCTATATCTATTGCCTTCTCTATGAGCACTGTTGAACTTTCAGATGCAGCCCTGCCCTTGAGCCTCTCTGCCTCTCTTTCCATTTCTTTCATATCAGCAAGAAGCTTTTCTACCCTTTCAAGCGGCTTTTCTGTCTTGAGTATATCTGAAATTTTTCTTAACTCCTCTTCTTCTTTCCTGAAATAGTCAAATGCTGCTATTCCTGTCAGAGCTTCAATCCTTCTTATTCCTGATGCAACGCTTCCCTCTGAGACAATGACAAAGGGGCCTATGTCTCCGGTTGCCTTGCAGTGAGTGCCGCCGCAGAGTTCAGAACTGAATCCAGGCACCTTCACAACCCTCACTGTTTCACCGTATTTCTCTCCGAAAAGAGCTGCCGCTCCAGATGCAACCGCATTTTTTATATCCATGACCGAAATTTCAACATTAATATTTTCAAGAACCTTATGATTGACAGTATCCTCTATTCTTCTTATCTCGTCGCGGCTGATAGGGAAGAAATGCGTAAAATCAAATCTGAGCCTGTCAGGAGCAACAAGCGAACCTGCCTGTTTTACATGCTCGCCGATTATATTTTGCAATGATGCCTGAAGGAGATGCGTTGCGGTGTGATTGCACATTATAGCTTTTTTTCTCTGGGTATCAACGCTGCATGCCACTCTGTCCCAGACCCTCAATCTGCCCTCTTTTATTTTTATGATATGAGAGTGCAAGCCTTCAATAACTTTTTTGGTATCCGTAACAGATGCCCTGAATCCGTCTGATGAAATTTCACCGGTATCTCCAACCTGCCCTCCGGATTCACCGTAAAAAGGAGTCTTATCCAGAAAAACCTCTACTTCTTCGCCTTTAGACGCCTCCTTGATAACCTTCCCTTCCTTCAGCACAGCCTTAACAATTGATTCGGCCTGCATCGTGTCATAGCCGGCAAACTCGGTTTTGCCTATCTCGGAAAGCAGTTCTCTGTATATGGATGAAACAGCCTCTTCTTCGCCTACCCATGAAGCCCTTGCCCTTTCCCGCTGCATTTCCATCTCACTGTGGAACCCGTCTTCATCCAAGATAAGATTGCTGTCAGATGCAATATCTCTTGCAAGGTCCATAGGAAATCCATAGGTGTCGTACAACTTGAATATTTCATCTCCCGGAACTGACTTTAATCCGGCTTTCTTTGCAGCTGCAATTACTTCATCTATTATCTTCATGCCCTGCTCAAGCGTCTTGGAAAAACGCTCCTCTTCAAATTTGAGGACCTTTGCCGCCCTATCTTTTTCATCAAGAAGTTCAGGATATGTGTCGCCCTTGACACCAGCCGCAGACTCAACAAGCTTATAAAGCACAGGCTCGCTGATACCGAGAAGCTTTGCATGTCTTGACGCCCTTCTAACAATTCTTCTGAGGACATAACCCCTTCCTTCATTTGACGGCATAAGTCCCTCGGAAAGCAGGAATGAAATCGCCCTGATATGGTCGGCAAGAACCCTTATGGATGTATCACTCTCAGCGCTCTTTCCGTAAGTTGTATGAGCAAGAGATGTTATCGCGGATATCATTGGCTTAAATAAATCGGTATCAAAATTATTCAGCTTGCCCTGTAAAACAGCAGCGATCCTTTCAATTCCCATTCCCGTATCTATGCTTGGTTTTGGGAGGGGTGTAAGATTTCCTGATTCATCCCTGCTGTACTGCATAAAAACAAGATTCCACAGTTCAAGAAACCTGTCGCAGTCGCATCCTGCCATGCACTCAGAAGTACCGCATCCAACGTGTTCCCCCTGGTCAATTATTATTTCAGAGCATGGGCCGCAGGGTCCGGTATCTCCCATCTGCCAGAAGTTGTCCTTTGCGCCAAGGCGTACAATCCTGTCAGAAGGAATCCCGGTTAAATCTTTCCATAGTTTTTCAGTCTCGTTATCCTTTTCATAAACAGAAACCCAGAGCCTGTCCTTCGGGAGTTTAAATATGCCTGTAAGCAATTCCCACCCGAATAGTATCGCATCTTTTTTAAAGTAATCGCCAAATGAAAAATTCCCGAGCATTTCAAAAAACGTGTGATGCCTTGATGTGTGTCCTACATTTTCAAGGTCGCTGTGTTTGCCGCCTGCCCTGAGACATTTCTGGCATGAGACTGCCCTCGTATATTGCCTTTTCTCTTCTCCAAGAAAAACAGATTTGAACTGCACCATGCCTGCATTCGTGAAAAGCAGCGTAGGGTCGTTCTTGGGGATAAGGGACGAACTCCTTACTACCTCATGGCCTCTGGAGAAAAAATAATCCAGAAATGCCTTTCTTATATCTTTACTTTTCATCTAAGCCTGATTCCTGTTTTTCCTTGTCTTCAAAGCTAAAAAAACTCCCTCTTTCGTATTTATGTTGAAAAATACAAACTGGATACTCCGGTCAAGCTGGAGTATGACAGAATAAGAAGTCATTCCCCTAACTTGCCAAATCCGTCATTCCCCGACTTGATCGGGGAATCCAGAAGGTTTGTCATTTATATGATTTTCAACTTTTTTACGAAAGAACCGATTATTTTAGTTGAATCAGTTTTGCGTGCGCCTCGGCGATTATGGAGCCATCTTTCTTTCGTAAAAGACAGGAATATGCCTCAATAAGTTTTGCGCCTCTTTTTGTTATCTCTGCCTTTACTATTGTTTCTTCATCCGCCATCAGGGGTTTCTTGAATCTTATATTTATTTCTGCAGTTACGGGGGTTATGCCTTCAGCTATCGCAGCCTGTATCATTGCCTCATCAAGCACGGTTGTTATTATCCCGCCATGCGTTATATCCCTGTAGCCCTGATGTATCTTCGAGGGTGTGAATTCGGATGTGAGTTTGCCGCCTGCATAAGTAAAGGACAGTTTTAACCCACAGGGATTTTCCCTGCCGCAGGCAAAACAGTAGTTGTCATCTTCAAGTTTTATTGAATGCATTTTTAATAAAGAGCAGCATGAACGCCTTTTACAAGAATGCCTATTTCATCTTCTCTTATTGTCCTTGCATCAAGCAAAAGCGCATTGTCTTTAATCCTTGCAATAATTGAAGGAGCCCCTTTCCTCAGCCTTTCCTCAAGGTCATTGACGGAGATATTCTCAGGTATTATCAACACAGCATATGTCCGAAATTCTAAGTCAGGAAGAGAGCCTCCTCCTGACTTAGACGTATCCTCTGTTATCTCTATTTTTGCAGCTTTAACCTTTCTCTTTAACAGCAGCGCTATCTTCTTTGCCCTCTCCTTTATCCTCTCTGGTTTCTGGAGAAGCATCTTAAGCGTAGGGATATTCTCTACTGCCTTATCTTCATCAAGATATTCCATCAGCGTTGCCTCAAATGCCGCAAGTGTGAGCTTGTCTATCCTTATTGCCCTTGTCAGAGGGTTCCTCTGGAGCTTTTCAATATATTCCTTTCTGCCAACGATAACGCCTCCCTGCGGCCCTCCGAGGAGCTTGTCGCCGCTAAAGGTTACAATATCCACGCCGGACTCTACTATATTCTGAACCGCAGGCTCGGAATGTATCCCATACGGCTTCAGGTCTATCATGCATCCGCTTCCAAGGTCGTACATCACGGGAATGTGATATTTCTCTGAAAGCTTTTTTAAATCAGCAACAGGCACTTCCTCTGTGAAACCTGAAATCCTGTAATTTGACTGATGCACCTTGAGGATTAATGCCGTGTTTTCATTAATCGCATTTTTATAATCATACAGGTGCGTCTTGTTCGTTGTCCCGACCTCTCTCATGACTGCGCCGCTTAACGACATAATATCAGGCACCCTGAACGAGCCTCCTATCTCAACAAGCTCTCCTCTTGAAACAATTACCTCCTTACCTTTTGCCAGCGCGCTAAGACAGAGAAGAACAGCAGCAGCATTGTTGTTAACTATCAAAGCATCTTCAGCGCCTGTGATTTCACGGAGGATTCTCGTGATATGGGAATATCTCTTTCCGCGCCTGCCCGCCTCAAGATTGTATTCAAGATTGGAATAGCTCTCTGCAATTTTTCTTACATTATCAACTATTTTCTCTGACAATACTGACCTGCCGAGGTTTGTGTGTATCACTATGCCTGTTGCATTTATGACAGGCTTGAGGCTGAAAGCCGAAAGTTTTTCTATCTTCCTCTCTATCTCGCCTGACATCCCTTCCATGGAGACATCCGATGAAGACACCTCAAGTATCTCTTTTCTCCTCATATCAATCACATTCCTGATTGCCTGCAAAACATATTTTCTCGGATATGTCCTGCGCCACTTAACACCGTCATTGCTCTTGAGTATCTCATCAACAGAGGGTAATTCCTTGAGTAATTTCTGATTTTCGCTCATTCAATTTTTTTAACACAATTAACACAAAAATGCAATTGCCGCCTTGGATACATTTATATGGTAGGCATGTGTGCTGAAAAAGCTTTACAGCAGCACCTTAGTAAGACATTTATGATAATGATAAAGGATTCTTGTTTGTATCCAAAAAGATTTAAGAACCCATATAACAAAATCCCGCTGCTTCGTAAAGGTTTTGAGGTACATATGCCTGCCATAAGAAACTGCATTTGGGGATTCAATAAGAAATGTGGCATACTTGCTTGCCCTGATAATTATAACTTTAAGTTGACATGCTGATATTAGATGATTTAAATTCACTTCATGAAAGCAGGAAGCATATTAGTTCTGTTCGCTCTTGTTATCTCAGTGATAATTCCTAATATCACCATTGTTGACGCTGCAGCTAACAACTAGCCGATAATTCTTACACTTGATGTCTGCAGTCCATTGAGCTCAGCCGCAACTGCAAACGCGGATATGCCGGCTCTCCCCGAATGCATGTGCAGCCTCACTCCATTAGCATCAACAAGTTTCTACCTTGCACTAAATCCTGTATTTAACCCATTCATCACATCCTTTCAGGAAGAGCGTCCTCCAAGACTCTAACCTAATATTCCCGTTTTGTGAGTCGTTTTTTATTTAATGCAGGACTTCCCTGCTGAGGATTGTCCTTTAGGGCCATTCCTCCCCGTTTGGCCCGGCTCCACTTCGGGAATTTCTTGAGAAATCTTAAATAAAATTTCTGAGGTGGAGCCACCTTTTAAAAAATTTTTGGATTAAGGAGATAAAAAGCATGTCAGTAGAAAAATTATCAAGAAGAGATATTATCACAGGAACAGGCCTGCTTGCCGCAGGAGCCATACTCGGCAAATTCGGAGCCTTTGTTTCAAATGCGGACGCAAAAGGCGGACCAACTGAAAAGTGGCCATGGCCGTATGAAAAGCTTGACCCTGAGAAAACCGCAGAAATATCCTATAACGAATGGTACAGGGTATTCTGCGGAGCAGCTGTTATCAGCAGTATATTCAGCCAGCTTAGTGAAAAGATAGGCGAACCGTACAAATCTTTCCCTGTTGATGCCTTTGTCTATATGGAAGGAGGCATGACCGGATGGGGGACTATCTGCGGTTCAGAAGCAGGAGCTGCCGTTGTTACTAATGTCATAATCGGGCCAAGGATTGCAGGCTCTAAAGATGGGGCAATGATGGGTTCTGAAATTATGCAATGGTATTCCGAGACTCCATTGCCAGTCTATGTTCCGAAAAAACCAAAGATAAAGGCAGAGATAATAAAAACCGTTAGCAACTCGC
>DOHC01000277.1 GCA_003535475.1 Nitrospiraceae bacterium | reverse complement strand
CAACCGACAGAGAAAGCAGAAACGGCTGGGGTATCTATCTCCCGCTGCTTATGAAAAACAGTTCTATGAAAAAAAGATTGCGGCATGAGTAATTTGGTGTCCACTATTGACATCAGACCTCACTTGTTCCTCTTTTGATTTCCGGTTTAATTCCTCCACATGGGTTAATGGGATCTTTTTAAAGTCAAACAGTTTGGGATAAGTGAATATATATTCTTCAGCAAGCAGCTTGGCCAATTTTTTCTTAACGCCCGGAACCTTCTTTTCAATCAATTCCTGCCTGATAAAAGGGAAATTGCCAATCAATCCATAGAATTCAGGAATTTGAATGTTAATTTTTCTATAGTTTTTGCCCGCATTCGGAGGGGGGAAGGGAAAGGTAGCGCCTCGCCTCACATCAAAAATGTTTTTATTGACGACTCTCGGAAAATTCTCAAAGTTCGAGACATCCTGCCTGAAGAGATTAATTGTGGAAAGCTCTGCGGGGAACTGCCCAATATCTATTCCCCATATTTTCTCAAGAATATCTTCATGTTTAAGTTTCGGGTTTAAGTATTTCAGTCTGCTATAAAGACGAATCAGAAAAGTGCCTGAGCCGCACGTAGGGTCTGCGTAATATTTTTCAGCATCATCAACAACAGTTCCTATAATTAAATCAACTAAATCCTCTCTTGTGAAATACTGCCCTAAGAGATGTCTCTTTTCAGGGTCGATTATCTCCTCAAAGAGTTCGCCGATAACATCTTCGGGTAGCGCACCGAAATTGTATATTTTAAGATGAGAAAAAAGCTCTTGCAGATAAGGAAAAGATTCTTCAGGAATTCCTAATTCTTCTATGGGACTTTTAACAAACACAGCCTGCCAGTCTTTATCGCTGGCTTTGGCGAATGCTGTTTCAAGAATTTTATTAATGTCTTTCTCATCTTCATCTTGAAAGGCTGGCAAATCATTAAAATATCTTTTGATCGTAAGGTAAAAAATTATCTTTGTGATTAATCCATAAACTCGCTGGCTGGCAATCAGTTTATAGAACTCCTCATCGGATGGATAGGTAATTCCCTGTTCAGTTACATGCTTGTTTATCTTATCCTTATTAATTTTCTTCCTGTGCTCATGCTTTATAAATTTATCAAAAATTGGAATCAGGTCATTGACCGTTTTTCTGATGAAGTTTATGAAATAATGTTTCTCAGGAGTGAATTTTCTGAATCTGCCTTTTTCGCTGATACTTAATAGCTCCTCGCATATCTTGTGAATATAGGCTTTAATGTCTGCCTGAACATCGCCACGTTTCCAATCGTTTATATTTGTCAGGACACCGTGAGTTTCGGTATCAAGAGGGGTTAACGTATTATTTTCAACTTTATAGGCATTAAGAGTCTGAAAGTTCCAAGTGTAAGCAATCTCAACGCCAAGTTCAACCGCTTTTTTACGAAACCTTTCCAAATCTTCAGCAGCGCCAAAGGGAGGTTTTAACTCAAGATAGGAATATGCCTTGTTTGTTTCTCTGTTTTCCCATATGACTATATCGCCGAAATAAGTTTTGGAATCAACCTTGATGCCTGCCTCATTTGATGCAGAAGTAAAAGGAAAGTTGTTTCTTTGGATATGCTCGTTAAACCACTGGGCGATTTTTCCGGCTAATTCGCGCTCGTTGGTTTTAATATTAGCCATGCAATAAGGTATCAGGGTTACTGGAATTTTTCAAGGAATTCAAGGTTCGGTTACATCCCAAAAGATAATGGCTTGAAAAGATGCCTGAGGTTATCCAGAAATTTTCAGCCGGTGTTTTCATTTTATCCATTATCCGGGATAAAAAGTTCTTCTATCTCGTTAATGACATCGGAGAACATGACCTGTCCGGACTCAGCAATGGTGCCATCCTTAAGATGCTTGTGGTATGGAAATGTTTTTATATCTTTTGCGCTGGGGTCAGGGGCATTATCATATCTGAAAATACTATCCGACCCTTTACGGTAATTATAGCCATATTTATATTTTTCTATGCGGCCTTCGGATTCTTCAACGAACTCTTTATAGTCAAGTATTGTCCCGTCCCTGAAGTCAATCTTCCCTGAGACAAAGGCAATATCTGCTGTTTTGCGGTCAATGGTTAAATTGTATGAAGATACTATTTGGGAGGAATTAATGAGAGCTTCTAATTCTGCAATATAATCACTTATATTCAAAAGTTATTTCCTCAAGAGACTTCAAGTTTGCCTTTAATCTTTTCAGTGTCTCAAGTTCGCCTTCCCATTCGACAAGCTCCATATCGTTTACCTTGCCATAGAGGGAATCTCTGTCGAATTTTCCGTATTTATTCTCAAATTCCTGCAATTTAGACTGAGTTCTCTGGACTGCCTTTCTGAGCAAATCGGTTTCCGTATGTATAGCGCCCTCTATCTTCTTTTTTGTCCAATCATTGTCTGTTTCAACAACTAATTTTGTCATTTTCCTCACCCCTTTCTATTAAGCCTTCTCTATGCGTATTTTAGCACATAAGATGATTTTACAGAAAAGATTCCTGAGGTTATCCAGAGGTCTTTAAACAAATTCGGCTGTGTTTTTTTAGAGGATATAGCCATGTGTTCTTAAGACACATTTTATACTAAATTGGCGTAATTTTTCAGCCCTGTCATAGCGGAGAAAGGTGGAAAGCGGATGCGCGGAGTGCAAAAGTCAGAGAAAGAACGATTTCAGTTTTAGTGCTGTAATGCGAGGTCTTCGAGTGTGACTTTCTTAAACACGTCCTTCGTGCCAAAACGCTTCACCGCATCTAAGATTTCAATGCCTGCTATTTTGCCTTCGGCATCGTAATCCACTGCAATCCCTTCAGCAACATGTTTTGTTGTTACTGTCGTTTCTATGAAACGGATGTATAAGGCATCTACCTCTGAATCATATGTTATTCTCATTCTTACCCCTCCTTCTCAAAGAAATAGGCATATACTGTTACAACAACAATCTCCGTGTCCTCTTCAATGAAGATCGGCCTGACCTGCTTTACTTTATAATACTTCTTATTCCATTCTTTTTCAAAGATAAAATTTTTTCTGCTTTCAAGTCTTCCCAGTTCTGCTGGTTGCCATGGGGATGTCCTGATCGTCTCAACGACTTCTTCTTCAGTGCTCCCCCTGAAAAGAAGCTGTTCTTTTGCATGTTCTGACAACCTTATTGGTTTCATTGCAAACACATTTTATACTAAACCGCCTGAATTTTTCAGCTTGAAAGTTGTCTTAGCCGAAACTTGCGTAAACAGAAATGTATTTGATGAAAAGTTTGGAAGTTTCCGTGGAAAGTTTTTGTGGGCTAACTTTTGGCTGCGAGTTTCTTCTTCGTCCACTCCACAAGCCCGCCAGATGCAATCAGCTCCTGCATGAATGGAGGGATCGGGTTAGCCTTATATGATTCGCCGCTGGTAATATTTCTTATCAGCCCTTTGTCTGCATCTATCTCTATCTCATCGCCCTCTTTTATCTTTTCAGACGCCTCTTCAGATTCAAAGATTGGAAGCCCGATATTGAAAGAGTTTCTATAGAATATCCTTGCAAAGCTCTTTGCTATAACAGCCTGAATGCCTGCTGCCTTAATTGCAATCGGCGCATGCTCTCTTGATGAACCGCACCCGAAATTCTTGCCGGCAACAATAACATCTCCTGTTTTTGCCTTGTTCGGAAAGTTCTTGTCGGCATCCTCCATTATATGCTTTGCAAGTTCTGCGGGGTCGGATGTGTTGAGATACCGCGCTGGGATAATTGCATCAGTATCAACATCATTGCCGAACTTCCAGTTTTTCCCCTTAATTATCATGCATCTATATTTCCATATCCCATAGCCTTGGGTCAAGTGCATCCCTCAGGCCCTCGCCTACGAGATTATAGCTCAGGACGGTAACCAGTATGGCAAGCCCCGGAAAAACAGAAAGCCACCATGCAATTTCTATGTTGTCTTTTCCCAATGTAAGGATATTGCCCCAGCTTGGCGCCGGAGGCTGAACGCCTATACCGAGGAAACTGAGAGCAGATTCCACAAGCACAGCGCCTGCTATTCCAAGCACAGCAGAGACAAACACAGGAGCCAAGCTGTTTATCATTATATGTCTGAAGATGATATTCATATCCCCTGTTCCTAACGCTCTTGCTGCAAGGACAAATTCCCTTTCTTTCAATGAAAGGACTTCTGCCCTTACAAGCCGCGCCACGCCCATCCAAGACGTAAGTCCAATCACTATCATAATATTCATGATATTAGGGTCAATGAGTATTACCCTTAAGCTTTCCCTTATCCAGCTTGGGATCGCAGAAGAACTCCAGATGTTAGGGTCGATAAACGCAATGACAGCAAGGATGAGAAAAAATGTTGGGATTGTGAGCATTATGTCAATGAATCTCATGATTATGCTGTCAACCCACCCGCCATAATATCCTGCGATCGCACCTAAAAAAATGCCTATAAGTGTTGCTATGCCTACAGAAACAAAACCCACAGACAATGATATTCGCGACCCCAAAATCATCCTGCTCAATACATCTCTGCCAAGATCATCTGTGCCCAACGGATGTTTTAGGCTTGGAGATTCAAGCACATGTTTTCTGTCAATGTCGTCAGGTTTATGCGGAGATATAAAAGGCGCAAAAACAGCGACAAAAAACATCAGAACCACAACAACCCCTCCGGCTGCTGCAAGCCTGTTTTTCCTGAACCTCCTCCAGAAAACATTTCTTAAAGAATGCCCTTTCATTGCTTTGCCCTTATCCTCGGATCCGCAAGCATATAACCGATATCAGCAAGCAGATTCCCTAATAGTGTCAGCATGCCTCCGATTGTTAGAATACACATTACCATCGGATAATCCCTTGTCATAACACTCATGAAAAACAACTGCCCCATGCCCGGAATGCCAAAAACACTCTCTAAAATTACGCTTCCGCCTATCAGTCCGGGCACAGATAAACCAATCAAAGTAATAAGCGGAAGCAGGGCATTCCTGAGCGCATGTTTGTAGATAACCTTTTTCTCAGGCAGTCCTTTTGCCCGCGCAACAGTCACATAATCCTGCCTTACAACTTCAAGCATACTGCTCCTCATGAATCTTGAATCCGCTGCAAGGCCTCCGAATGCAGAGATAAAAACAGGGATTACAAGATGACTGGCTCTGTCCCATATCTTGCCGAGCAAAGGCAGTGAATCATAATTCAGAGATTTCAGGCCGGAAATCGGAAGCCAGCCGAGATATACCCCGAAGAACATCATTAAAAGAAG
>DOHC01000044.1 GCA_003535475.1 Nitrospiraceae bacterium | reverse complement strand
AGATAAAGATCAATAATGCAAAAAAGATGATTAAAAGACGTATAGACCCTTTTGACATATCAAAAAGACTAAAATGCGTCGGTGATGATGTATGGAAAGAACTTGCAGAGAGATGTATGGGTTGTGGCGGATGTTATTATGCCTGTCCAACCTGTCACTGTTTTGATGTTAGAGATGGCTTTTCGGATGATATTGGGAAACGCAGGAGATATTGGGATTCTTGTATCTTCTCCGGATTTACACGGATGGCTGGGGGCATCAACCCGAGAGAGACAAAAGAATCAAGAATAAAGCAAAGATACAATTGCAAATTTAATTACCTCTTTGAGATGCATAGAATGTTTGGTTGTGTCGGATGTGGAAGATGCACGAATGTCTGTCTCGGATACATAGATATGATAGAATATTTAAAAAGGTTGAATAATAGACAAAAATTCAAAAATTGAGCATTTAGATGCCAAATATGGAAAAATAAACCAGAATACTATGATCTCGCCTATTTAGTATGACTCTTTTGATTTTGATGATTTAATAAATAAGTGCTTGATTTGTTTCTTCGTGTAAGTTAAATTTAACGTACCAAAAAGACAGTTTATATAATTTTATATAGAATATGCACAACATGTTAAATTATTTATTATTAATATAGTTAATAAAACAAAAGAGAGAGTCAAAATGAAGGTACTCGCATTCAATGGCAGCCCGCGCGGAACGCACAGTAATACCGACCGAATTCTTCAGCCTTTCTTAAAAGGGGCAAGAGATGCCGGGGCAGAGACTGAGACGATCTACTTGAAAGATTTAAACATCAGACCGTGTCTCGGCTGCTTTACTTGTTGGACGAGGACACCGGGTATATGCACACAGAAGGACGACATGTCGCTTTTACTGGAAAAAATGCGGCATGCAGATATTGTGGTTTACGCTACTCCGTTGTACGTCTTCACAGTGAGCGGACTGATGAAGAACTTCATGGATCGCACTATTCCTCTCGCCGATCCGCACATTATCAAACAAGGGGAACATTATGTTCACCTGCCACGATATAAAGATGCTGCACGACGTAGTGTGCTCATCTCTAACTGCGGATTTCCTGAACGAGACAATTTTTCAGCGTTGGTAGATATGTTTCACCATTTTATGAATAATCATGACTCAAATCTTGTGGCCATTATTCTTCGCCCGATGGGAGAACTAATGCGCCAGCCAGATTTGCAATCATTCCTTAGCTGGTATTTCCAGGCGGCATACCAAGCAGGTCAGGAATTGATTAAACTTGGCCATATCACCCGAGAGACACAAGCCATCCTCGACAGAGACTTTATGCCTATTGAGACTTACGTGACGATGGCTAATGCATGGTGGGATAGCCAGATTGCCGTATCTAATGCTGAACAAGAAGAAATAGAAACGGGACGACCACTTCCGCATCCAACATCTATGCCGACCACCCTGCAGGAATTGATAGCCGGAATGCCACTAGCTTTCAACGCGCAGTCAGCCGGTGATCTTCAGGCTGTGATCCAGTTTGACGTGAGCGGCAGGGAGCCGGGGCAATACTATATTCATATCGCCAACGGAAAATGTTCCGCATTCGAGGGAAAACATCCGGATCCAAATCTTATTATCCATACTCCGTCGGATATCTGGCTGGCAATAAGCCGTGGTGAGATGGACGGCATGCAGGCGATGATGGATGGAAAGTACAGCATTGATGGGGATCTGAACCTGATGATCCGTTTTAATGAGCTTTTCTCGGTTGCAGGCACGGATATAAAATAGAGAAAGAAATAGAGATGGAGAATAAATAAGAGTGAGAATATGGAAAAAATAGATGAAAGTGCGAAAATAAGTAATGAAAAAAATAATTTTGCAATTCAAACTTTTGGCATCACCAAGAAGTTTGGAAATCTAACTGCCGTAGACGGAGTTGATCTAAGCATAAAGAAAGGTGAGCTGTTCGCGTTATTAGGACCAAACGGAGCGGGCAAGACGACCACAATAAAGATGCTCTGCTGTCTTTTGAGGCCGACTGCTGGTTCTGCAACCGTAATGGGTCACGACGTGCAGAAAGAAACATTGGCGGTTAAAAAGGTAATAGGCATGTCACCTCAAGAGACGGCGATAGCTGGACGTTTAAACGCTTGGGAGAATTTAGCCCTGATGGGCGGAATATATGGATTGGGCAAAGAAGAGACGAGGGAGAGATCAGATGAGCTTTTGAAATTAATGGGACTGACCAAAAGGGCAAAAGATCAGGTAAGGAAGTTCTCAGGAGGGATGCAGCGAAGGCTAAGCATTGCCATGGCTTTGATATCGGATCCCCAGGTGCTATTCTTAGATGAGCCGACTCTCGGTTTAGATCCTCAGGCGAGAAAGAGCATGTGGGAGCAGATCGAAGATCTCAAGGGAAAAAAGACGATCTTGCTTACAACCCACTATCTGGAAGAGGCTGACGCTCTGGCAGACAGAATAGGAATAATAGACGGGGGTAAGATCATTGCTTTAGGCACTTCCCAAGAATTAAAGGACAGCGTCTATGATATGCAGGTTATGGAGGTCAAAGCAAAGAATCTAACCTCTGATGTCGTTGAGGGACTGAAGAAGATGTATTCTGAAGTAAGATCAATAGAAAACGGAGTCGAGATCATGAATAAAGAGCTGAGTTTTGATAATGTAGTAGATTATCTCCGCTCTGAGGGCGTATCAATCTATTCTGCATCTCTAAAACAGCCAACTTTGGACGATGTTTTTCTTAAACTTACAGGAAAGGAGTTAAGAGAATGAGTTTCACTGCATTAGCTATACGAAACTTCAAGGAGACTTTCAGGGATCCACTTTCGATGGGTTTTGAGATAGGATTGCCCCCGATCTTTATGGTAATGTTTTGGTCACTTGGAAGGAATATAGGAGAAGACATCTTCACTGCCACCATGCTATTACCTGCTGTAGCGATCTTTGGCTTTGTGTTTTTAACGATGTTTTCAGCCATAGTGCTTGCCAAGGATAGACAAAGTGCGCTTCTGTCAAGGCTGCTTACCACACCGCTCAGATCAAGCGATTTCATTTTGGCTTATATATTACCTTATATCTTGATAGCGATCCTCCAGATAGCAGTATGCTTTGCAGTAGGGGCTTTGCTTGGCCTCGAGGTCCATGGAAATATAGGTCTTGTTCTCTTAATCCTTTTGCTCATGGCGATATGCTGTATAGGGTTGGGACTGACTCTGGGATCGCTTTTTACCGAAAGTCAGGTATCAGGCGTTGGTTCAGCAATAATAGCCATCGCAGCCATATTTGGAGGGCTTTGGATGGACTTAAAGGCGATAGGCGGTGTATTTCAGGGAATTGGGTATGCTCTTCCTTTTGCCCATGCCGTTGATGCTGCAAGAGATGTATTGATGGGATCTGGTCTTGGTGATATTGCAACCGATTTGGGCTGGATTCTTGCCTATACCGTGGTCTTCTTCGTTTTGGGTATTTTTTGCTTTAGATGGAGGACGAAAGGGTGATAACTTTAAAATACTCTTAAAATACTTCGCTGGCAGCGTATAACAGTGGATAAAAGGCTTCGCTATGCTTCACCCAAATTGCCCTCGATAACTTCTTTTATCTACAAAACGTACAGCATCTCGTAGAAGTGAAAAATGAACATTAAGGAGAGGATAATTTTGAATAAAAATGCAATTATTGAATACATACGGGCAGAAGATAATATAGATCCATCTATGGCATGGAGATTTTCCGTATTAGATCAGTCGCGTCTCCCTATGGTGATCCGGGGAACCTGGATATTTGATGTACCGTTGGATGTTAATGTAATGAAAGCGGGGCTTAAGAAACTTCTTAACTACTATCCGCACCTTTCAGGAAGGATGAAAGATAAAACAGGTATTCATCTCACCAATGACGGAGTTCCGTTCATCGTGGCAAATGAGCCTGACCTTTTAATAGCAGATGCGTATAGGAAGTATAAAAAGGATGACCATATAAACCATTTTTCCGTGGAAATAAAGCCATTCAGGATAAAACGTGGTATTGATGCTCCATTGAGTGTAAAGATCACAAGGCTAAAAGATGGCTCTGTTTTAGGAATACAGTGTTCTCATGCTTGTATGGATGGAAATAGCTTTTATACAATGGTGTATAACTGGGGCAGATCTGTAAAAAAGAAGATTTTAGAAAACCAGTTCTTGATCAGTCGTTGTTTCCTGCTCCGGAAAATCTTTCTAAGGATCAGGTGGAACAAGCTGCTTATGAGCAAGGCTAGAAAAAGATCTCCACATTATCTTTTCTAAAGCTTTTTCCTCTATTTATTTCTGGCGGCTTTAAGGAACGGACCAATGCTTTTTATTTTTCTGCTGATGCACTCAACAAATTAAAACAAAAAATATCAGCCGATAATGGTTTCCCTTGCAGTACAAATGTCGCCCTTTCTGCCTTTATTACAAAAATGCTCATTAAACTTTTTAGGTATAGTGCAGAGACAAAATGTGTCCAACTTACAGTGGTAAATATGCGCAACCATCTTGCTGATATCCCATCAACTTTTGTAGGTAATGCATCGTCCTTCGCCACAACACCACCTTTTTCAGCTGATACAAGTGTTGATGAAATAGCCCGAATTATTCATCAAACTCTCGAACCAATTCGCAAAACACCGTCGCAAGAACT
>DOHC01000022.1 GCA_003535475.1 Nitrospiraceae bacterium | reverse complement strand
AGCCGCAGGTACGTAGTTGTCAGGAACCTTCAGAAAATTTCTGCTAAGGAATTTAAAAAATTCCAATCCTACATAGCCAATCCATCACCCAATTCAGTTTTTTTAATGTCCTATACCGGAACATTAAAAAAAGAAATGAAAGAAAGCACGAAAGGATTAAAAACCATCTGCCTTGATATACGAGAGAATGATCTGCCTGTATGGATAAAAGAAAAGATAAGGCAAAAGGGAATTACAATTAAAGATGACGCTGTGGAATACCTCATCGGAGTTGCCGGAGACGACATAGGGCTTCTGTCATCGGAGCTTGAAAAGCTTGCATCATTCGGGAATGAAACAATTACAATAAGCGGCATAAAGGAAATTGTTGAAGGGAGCAGGGATTACAGTGTCTTTGACCTCACAAATGCGCTGAGAGAGAAGAATGTTGAAAAAGTCTTCAGGATATACAGAGCGCTCTCCGAGACGACAGAACCGTTTAATATCTTAGGCGCAATAAACTGGCAGTACAGCAGGATGTCCATGCAAGCAAACGACAACCGTCAGCGGAAAGACTTTTCCAGAGCATTTAAAATTCTGAACGATGCCGATATACAGATAAAAACCTCAGGCGGCGCCTATCCTATGGAACACCTGCTTATCAGGCTGCTGCGGCTTTGAGAACTGTATTGGCCAGTTTTGAGAGTCTTGATATTTTCCTGGAGGCTGTATTTTTGTGCAATACGCCTTTTGAGACAGCTGAATTTACATTCCTTATTATCTCTCTCAAAAACTTTTTTACATTTTCCTGATTTTTTTCAGTTATAGCTTCCTCAATCCTTTTCGAGACAGTCTTTATCTTTGAACGGATTGAAGCATTGCGCAACTTGCGCCTCTCTGCCTGTCTTGCTCTTTTTATTACTGAAAGATTTTTCTTTTTAGCTGCTTTAGCCGGCAATTCCTTCCTCCTTATAGGTCCGAGACCCCGAAAAATTTAGTCATATTTTTTAACATAATTTTAGTTATAAAATCAATCTTTTTAATTCTACAATTCTCTGTATAGTCTTGCTTCAGGGTTCCCTTATTGTCATTGCGAGGGCAAAGCCCGTGGCAATCTCTGAGATTCACTATGTTCGCAATGACCGGTTGTGGATGTCTTTTACTCCACTAACCCCGGGNNCTCAAACTGATTATCAGTTTCAATCCACGCGCCCTGCAGTCGCGGCGGACATTCCCCTAAAACTCAAACAATCCGTTCAGCATCTTATCAATAGTTCTCGGATCCCGGCATTCAATCAATTCCCATTTCCCATATCCTCCATGATAATTGACCGCCTTAACCCATCTTTCTGCTGCTGTCTTTTTCTGCCTGTCCTGCTCTGATTCGTAGCCCTTAACTTCCAGAATCACTGTAACATCTTCATCTTTCCGCCGATATCGAATTAGAAAATCAGGGTAGTACTGATGTCTTACGCCAAAGAAGTCATAAGGGATAGAGAAATCCAGATGGTCATTCTTCACATAAGAAATAACATTTGCGTTTTCCTCAAGATAAAAGGAGACCGTATGCTCCCACGAGCGGTTATCAGTTACAACATGACTGACATGGCTTTTCAATGTTGGGTGCGCCCTCCTGACTGTGCGGAAAAGCACCTCTGATGTTGAGCCTTTGGGTCTGAATCTTTCTATGATGGGCAAGAGCGGCGCTTCGCCCTCGCCAGTATCGGGCTCTATAGCAGTAAGCAGTCTTTCGATTATAAGTTGGAGATACTTTTCAAGAGCTATCTCATTAGGCTTCGAATCTATAACAGTAACTTTCTCATCAACAAACCTTTTAACTATGGATAAAACCTGAGGGAAAAGAATCTCTCGCGCCTGCCACTGAAACTTTTCCTTATCTTTTAATGAATTTGTAATACGTTTTGCAATTTCGAAGAGAGTTTCTTTCAACCTCTTTGTCTCGTGGAATGGGTTTCTGTCCTGATATGCCTCTTGGCCTGGGCCTAACCGTGTAGGAGAGCCAATCTTGTAACCCACTGTGCCTTTTACCACAACCTTTGTCGGTTCCTTGCTTGGGTCAACCGTTATCTCTTTCAATTTCGACATATCAACCTTTATTCTGCTTTTCACGTCGAAGACATAGCCTTCAACGCGCGGAAATTCTATTCTCAGATTGCTTCTCTCCTTTAATGCTTGAACAAGTGTTGATGGCGGAGGTGGTGGTGTCGGGCCCTTGCCTTTTTTCTTAACCGGAATAACCTCAAATGGTATTCCATAGACATCAACATATTCCTCAGGCAGCATCCCATTTTCATCGAGGGTATAATTCATCCTTCTTAAACCACGACCGACAACCTGCTCACATAAAAGCTGAGACGTGAAAGCCCTCAATCCGAATATCTGAGTCACGTTATTGGCATCCCATCCTTCAGTCAGCATACCGACAGAAACTACACATCTTACATCTTTACCCGGAGGGTCGCCCTGACCTACCCATTCTGTCTTGCCAACTGTAGCAACCCTCAATCTTAACCCCTGTGCCACTTCCAGCTTTGTCTGTGTGCCGTCCTCGCTTTCAGCTTCCCCTAAGAGTTTTGTATCAATCCTCATAGTCGGCTGAAACGTCTCTTTATTCCCTAACAAATCAGGAAACAGCTTTCCGTTCGTGAATATGCGCTGTTTCTGCTTTGCTGACTTATCCTCAATCTTCTTTTCTCCGCTTATGTATTCAAATATCAGTTCGGCAAGGTCTGTATTATCGCAGACACATATCATCACGGGCGGAACAGGAAAGCCGTCTTTCTTGAAGTCCTTGTAGGTTTTCTTCCATTCGCCCGCAAGCATCGTAAGTGCGCCTTCCGCTTCCCTGAAAACGGATTCGGGTTTTGGTTTTCTTTTTTGTGTCGCTTTTTCAGGCGCTGGTAAAGATTCGTTTATGGTTCTCCACAACTGGAAATATTTAGGTATAGGCTGTCCAGAATTATCATCAACAGGCACTCTCGGAATCTTCACTATCCCGCTCTCAATCGCATCCACAAGACCGAAATCCGATGTCAGCCACGGCAGAGGCGAGCCTTCGGGATAGCCGCTTCCCTGAATGTAAAAAGGTGTTGCTGAAAGATCAACACAGAAATTAATCTTCCTCGCAAAGTCTATCTTGTCGAGACCGCCAATCCATACAGTGGCCTCTTCCTTCTCTTCTTTAAGCTTCTTTCTATCCTCAGCGCTCAGCTTGCTTAATTCTTCTTCATTCTCAAATGGCGCGGGCCTGTAAGCATGATGCGCCTCGTCATTGAAAACCAATATATTTTCTTTGCCTGCAAGTTCTTTTAAGACCCTGTTACAAAAAGCCCTCTCACTCTCTTCACCGCGCTGTATAACACTTCTTTTTTTACTGTCGTCCACAGGCAGGAATGCATGCCAGTTGGTTATGAAGATTTTTCCTTTTGAAAGCATGTCGAGCATTGAACGGGGAACAAGGTCAAACGTTTCGTAATAATTTTTGGAATTTGAAGGATTAAGAACAGAAAGCCTTTCCCTCACTGTTAGATTCGGACATACCACCAGCACAGCATCAGAAAATCTCTTGTCCTGCCTGTATTGCGCCTTATTGATAATAGACCATGCAGCCAGCATTGCCATGACAATGGTCTTTCCGCTGCCTGTCGCCATTTTGCAGCCGTAACGCTTCAGCGGCTTATACCCTTTTGCAAGGTCTGATTCTGTTGGAACATCCGGCGGGATTGTTATGCCTTTTGGATTCTTAGGCAGGATTTCATTCAGATAAATGATCGTCTCTACCGCTTCAATCTGACAGAAAAATAACTTGCGTTCCCTGTCTTTTAGGTTCCAGTGCTGAAGCAGTCTTTCGGTAATGCCTGTAACACCTTTATATCCGCCCTCACGCCACTCCTGCACCCTCTGCCTTATCTTGTTGACAAGCTCAAGCTCCTTGAACTGTTCCTCAACGAATAAGGCGACTTGAGTATCAGGTCTCTTTCCTGTGCGAAAGTAATAACCAGCAGGACGCCTGCCCGACATCTTCTTAGGCTGACCTTCTTCGTAAATCCAGTATTCCTTCGGTTCCT
>DOHC01000218.1 GCA_003535475.1 Nitrospiraceae bacterium | reverse complement strand
CTTTTGAAACCATGTGCAGCGAGCTGGGGATAAAGCACATATACACTAAGCCCTACAGACCTCAAACAAACTGGAAGGTAGAAGCTTTTTGGAAGATAATCAAAAATGAGTTCTTCTATCCTAATTCATTTAACTCTGTGGAGGATCTGATAATGAATCTTGGAAACTTTTTATTTGAATTTAATCANNAACATGGTGGATTGAATTATGAGACACCGTTTGATAAACTGCAAAAGGTTACCGAATTAGTGAGATAGTACAGCATGTCGCATTTGTATGGAACTTATACAAGATCGTAAAATGATTGGCGTTTGCGGTTACAATTAATCATATGGATACATCGAAGAAAAATATCTTCCTGACAGGAGCTCCGTCATCAGGGAAAACAACTGTTATCGAAAAGATTATTGAAAGACTTCATCATCCTGCAAACGGTTTTTATACCGAAGAGGAAGGAATTGCCGGCAAGAGGGTCGGCTTTATGATGAATACCGTTGACGGTAAAAAGGGCTACCTCGCGCATCAGGATATAAAATCCGATTTCCATATAAGACGCTATGGCGTTAGCATTGAAAATATTGAGGGGATTGCGGTTCCTTCAATAACGCCCATAAACAGAAATGTAATCATACTTGATGAGATAGGGAAGATGGAATGTTTTTCCGAAGTCTTCAAAAAGGCTGTGGTAAGAGCCCTTGATTCCAAAAATATTGTTATCGGCACAATAACCCTCGGCGGTGATGATTTTATCCTGAAAATAAAAGATAGGGCGGACATGGAAATACACGAGGTGACTCCCGATAACAGAGATTCCCTTCCGGGTTTGATCTTAGAAAAAGCGTCTGAACTCTTGACTGCCCGAAGTTAGGAGCTGCTCTTCATATCACATGCTAACCTCTGAAAAAACATATATCTGGCCTTCAAACATAAAAGATGCAAAGGCTGTTCAGGAAGAGCTCAGGCATAAGGTAAAAATCACTCCTTTGCGAATGCAGCCAAAATATATTGCGGCAGCAGATGCGGCTTTTACCGATAATAAAATCATAGGTGCGGTCTGTATTTATAAGTATCAAGGGCTTGAATGTCTTCACCATGAGATTGTTGTAAGGAAGATAACTTTCCCTTATGTCCCCAGTTACCTGACATTCAGGGAGGGACCTGCAATCATGGAGGCAATTAAAAAACTAAAGATAATGCCTGATGTAATAATATTTGATGGACAGGGGATAGCGCATCCAAAGGGGCTTGGGATTGCATCGCATATCGGAGTTCTCCTTGATATACCAACCATAGGCTGCGCAAAGTCAAGGCTGATAGGAACTTTTAAAGAACCTAGCAAAAGAAAAGGACAGTGGTCGCGTTTAATGCACAATGGAAAGACTATCGGTGCTGTCTTAAGGACAAGGGATAATGTAAGACCGGTATTTGTTTCTCCCGGACATAAGATAGACCTCGGGACGTCAGTGGATATAATTGTCCATTGTACTGGAAACTACAGAATTCCATTGCCGCAGAGATGTGCGGATATGTTTACTAAAAGGGCTAAGCAAAAAATCTTAGGCAAATGTTTGTGATAAGGGCTTGGACGATGCTTGCTTCAGCATGCCTGCCTTACCGAATGACAGTATATCCAATACGCAATAATTCACACATTACATGAACTTTGACGCAAAGAATATATTGAAAAACTACTTTCTGCTGCCAGCCTGTTCTGAAGGGTCTTAAACAGCCTCTCCACTCTGCCCTTTGCCTGCGGTGAGTGTGCGTGGATTATTTCTACTCCAAGCTCTCTTAGCGCCCTGCCAAATTCGCTTAATGGCTCTATTCCTTCTATTTCTTCCTCTACTGTTTGTTTTGCTGGTGATTTATATGTCGTGTGCTTATCCATATAGGAGCTTACAGGTATACCGTATCTCTTTATGTAACGCTTAAAGCTGTCCATTGCAGGGGGATTGTCCCTTCATATTCGTAAAACCTGCCATATGCCCTGCCGGTTGCATCGTCTATATATCCCATCAGTACTCATGCAGTCCCGCGCCCCTCAAACCAGTCGTGATGGCTGCCATCTATCTGCAACATCTCGCTAAAATGTGCTTTACGCTCTCTCCATTGACGGTATGTCTTTCTCTTATGTCCTTTCTTCCATTGCCCGTCCTCTCTATGAGCCAGTTCCTTACGGTCTCATCGCTTATGTCTATCCCATCAATCTCAGACAGCTTCTCTGCTGTAAGCATTGGTCCAAATCCCTTATACCTTTGCCTGTAAAACTCTATAACCCTGTCTTTGAGTTTCTTGGGCAGTCTCCTGTTTGATTGCAGCCCTCGTGACCTGTGCCTTATCCCTCAGCCCCTTCTTCTTCTCTTGCTATCCTCCGTATCTGCCGTGCGCTTAATGAGACTATTTCCGATGCCTCTACTTGCGTTATTATTCCTTCAAGTACCTTCCGAATCACATGCAACCGTTTCAACTCCTTCTGCCTTACCATGATTATGTCCTTTCCTGCCATCCTGCCTCCTTCTAAAATGAAGCGGTTTAGCATCTGTCAAATAGGACATTTCTACTTTGGCAGTTTAGGACATTATCATTTTGGTGTTACA
>DOHC01000308.1 GCA_003535475.1 Nitrospiraceae bacterium | reverse complement strand
ATATGAACTGCTGGAGGTGCAGGTATCTCTTCATATTAACAAGGCCTAATTTTGTCTTAACATTGTCAGGCAATAGAAGGTCTATCTCAGGCATGGAAGGCAAATCGCCGTCTTTCAAACCTCCGAGGTATAGATATTCAGGCTCTGTACAGCGCAGCTCAAAGAAGCCTGAGACCCGCACACCTTCTCCTTCAGCCTCTTTTTCAGAAGTGTTCAGTATGTATCTGAGGCTGTCAATGAATTCCCGCAAGCCGTTTCTGCTGCCCGCATCCGTCAGTATCAAATTGTCAATGAGGGACAGCTCTTTCAGAAACTCTGAGACCTGTTCTTTGGTGTCTGTATCTTCAGCATCAGAGAAATCAAGGTCTGAAAGAAGTTTGTGGAGGGCTTCTGATATCTGCTTGAATGTCCCTCTGTCCTTCAAAGATTCAAGGGGTTTGAGCTTTTTAAATATCCATTTGAACTCTTTTTCAATCTCAGGGAGAATGTCTCTTAATGTAGGGCTCTTAACATNNGTAAAGAGATATCTGCGGAATCCATTCCCTGAATAAAGCAGGCATCTTCTTGAAATGCGTGGATGTAAGAAACCTCGAAAACTGAAGCCTCGGATAGTCATCTGCAATTGATTCAAGCATTGCCGTGAGTGCAAGGTAAGGCTCTGCCTTTCCCAATGGTTTTGAGACGGAGAATGCGCATGGGATGCCGTATCTTTTGAATACTCTCTGCACAATGTCATGGTAAGTGTGCAGTTTTGGGAATGCGACTATTATCTTGTCCAAAGACCTGCACGTGCCTGATATAAACAGGTTTTTGATATGCCGGGCAATGCCCTCAACCTCTTCGTCTATACCCGGATATGAGACATAGGACAGCCATTTTTCTGATGACGACAGGGGAATGGCTGAATCAGCGCCAAACGAGCCCGCTTCAATGCTAAAGTTATTCTTTATAAAATCATCAAAACTATTTGTTATTGAAGTAAAATCACTATCGTATGGAATTGAGATAAGGGTTGTTCCCGACTGCTCAATCAGGCTCTTGAGGATACGCTCTTCTGAGGGTGTAACCTCGTAAAATCCGTCAAGAATAAGGATGGCAGGGCTGTAATTATGACCGCTTATAATCGCAGGGCACTCCGCCATAACATCGTTTTCATCAATAAGATTCTGCGCGGTCAGTGTTTCCTGATATTTCCTGAAAACTTCAATTGCGTCCATTGCCCTTTTGGAGCCTTCTTCAGGGACGTTGAGTTCTTCAAACACGCCTTTGAGTTCCTTGCTAATGACCTCAGTGTCTTTGTGGGGGCAGTACTGCTTTACCTCGTCAATAAAGCTGCTTATGATTGAGGAAAAACCGATGCCTTTGCCTGACAGCCTTGAGATGATGATGGGTATAATTGATCTGGATATTGGGGTTTTGTTTCCATGGAGAGAGTAGAGTTTCTTTGATATCTGTTTTATTGTCATCATCCCAGTCGGGATATAAGTGTTTTTTGCCAGCTTATGAAAGATTCTCTGGCTCTCTCTTATTTTTCCTGGGGTAGGGGACAGGCAGAGGATCCCTGAATAATCATTGCCCTTTGTTTTTGAGATGGCTGTTTTCAGCAGGTCTTCTGTAAAGCCTCTTCTGCTGAACGGGACATGAAAGACCTTAACTGGTTTTAGCTGCCGGCTGCCCATTCACATTTATGTCCTGTATTCCGCGTTGGCCCTGATGTATTCCTCTGTCAGGTCGCAGGTTAAAACCTTTGCGGATGCAGAGCCTTTGTTCAGGTTTATCAGTATGCTTACCTCGCTGTTGTTTTTCAGATAATTATTCGCCTCTGCGTCTTTTTCTGTGCCGATGCCTTTATTTACGACTTTGATATTTCCTAAATGAATGGATACATTTTCCTCATTGAATTTTATCCCTGAATATCCGAGCGCAGCCATAATGCGTCCCCAGTTTGCATCATTTCCGTAAACTGCTGTTTTTACGAGATTGGAATTTGCAACAGAGAATGCAGCCTTTTCGGCTTCTTTCTCGCCAGCCGCGCCTTTAACCTCTATTGTGATTGATTTTGTTGCTCCTTCTCCGTCTTTAACGATAAGCCTTGACAGTTCGTATGCAATCTCATCAAGAGCATTTTTAAAGATTTTATAGGATGCAGAGTTCTCTTTGATTTCAGAATTGCCCAGCACTCCATTAGCCATTATCAGCGCCGTGTCATTTGTGGACATATCGCCGTCTATTGTTATCCTGTTAAACGATTTCTTCACGGAATCCTTTAGAGCCTTGCTTAGCGTTCTTTTTTCTACCGCGATATCGGTCATGATAAAACATAACATTGTTGCCATATTCGGCGCTATCATTCCGGCGCCCTTGCATATGCCTATTATAGTTCCAATCCTGTTTTTGATCTTTATCTTTTTTGTGATAACCTTCGGAAATGTGTCTGTTGTCATTATTGCAGATGCAACATCACGAAGGCTGTACCTGCCTAATTTGGCTGTGAGANNGTGAGAATGGGAATTGCCGCTTTTATCTTTTTCATGGGCATCGGTGTTCCGATGACACCTGTTGAGCAGACATAGACAAGGAAAGGATTAATTTTAAGATTTTTTGCCGTGAGCGAGGCTGTCTCAGCGGCATCCTTCATCCCTTTTCTGCCTGTGCACGCATTTGCATTGCCGCTGTTTATTATGATTGCCTGTCCTTTCCCTGATTTAATCTTTTCAATATCAAGTTTTACCGGAGCTGCCTTTGTCCTGTTTGTTGTAAAGGCGCCTGCGATGTTTGCCTCTGTCCTTGAATAGATTAGGGCGATGTCTTTTCTGCCCGGCTTTTTGATTGCGGCTTCTCCGGCAGAGAAGAGAAAACCTTCGGGGATGTATGTTTTGTCTTTATTCTTCAGCATTGTACCTATTTTATCATATTTATAATGCATTAAAGATATTTCACCTTAAAATACCCTTTTCCCGTCATTCCCGCAGTCATTAAGCG
>DOHC01000001.1 GCA_003535475.1 Nitrospiraceae bacterium | reverse complement strand
GTCCGTGAAAACGGGGGAAGATCATGCCCCAGATACGCCTGGGTACACCTATACGTTGTTGAAAAACAGAAGAATCAAAGTAAGCATTTTCAAATCCAATAAAACCATCATTCAAACACAATTTTCGACACTCAGCAGCTCGTTCAAGTAACGGATCATAGTTGAGTGTAAAAATTGGGATAATTTCATCACGTCTTTTGGATATCCTATAAAGAAATTCAGAGTGTGTGTCTATGATTGGCCTAAGGGTACAAAAATGTTTAGCTATTGCTTGGATAACATGGTGTCTATGTGGTGTATCATTTACACCGCCATCATCAAGCAAGTCCAAAGCGGCCTCAAGGCCATCCGCACCCTCATCTATCTTGGACTGAATTTCATTTTTCTCACGTTCTGGAATGTCTTTACGTATCAGTTTCCACATCTCTGTAGCTAATGGATAACCATTCCCGTTTAAATAAGAAGAACCTGCACCTAACAGATAGCCTACACTCCGACTGGACAATTGCTTATGCACTTTCTCTTCGAGCTTTTTTTGAAAGTCAGTCATCAATTCAATTTACCTGCCGTTTCTTTATTGTGCTCCTGCGGAACAAGCTTTCCCGAAAATGCCTTTTTCAAAATCGCCTGCCGCAGACGTTCAGCGCGTTTGAGGTTGGTTTCAACAGCTAAAACAATTTCATCGGCGACAGAAAAAAGGCGGTCGATTTCTTCAATAATTTTATTTTGCTCCTCAGTCGAGGCCAGTGGAACACTCAATTGTCTAATGTGTGCAAGACCAAGATCGGGTTGAGCAGTAGCTCTTGTATGCTTTTTTATTTGTTTTTGTATTAGTTCTGTTTGCATGACAAGAGATAAGTAATCATTTATTTTCTTTGAAACAGGCTTGAGAATAGCAATACTGTACGAAGCTTGAAAAAGTATCTTAGACTTAACGAGTCTTACCTCGCCAACAGTTCCATATCGTGACAGCAAAATATCACCTTTTTCAGGGAATATTTTACGGCATAATTTGTCATAGTCAGCTTGATCTATTTTTTTTGCATTCCCATAATCAATATCCCCAGCAGGCAAGAAGTCTTTTGTTGAAATATATGGTATGCCTTCGTCCTTCTCTTTTGGCATTTTGTGATCAACATCGCCAATTTGATGACAAACACTATCAAGGGTCGCCCACACCCAACCCTTCGGCAATTCCTGCAGGTTTGAAGTATCAGGCGGTACAGGTTCTTTATATTTCTTACTCGAATTCTTTTCTTCCCATTTCTTTTTTCTCTCGGCGAGGATGCGTTTCAAAAAATCCGCCCCTTTTTCAACATTGGGATGGGTCTGGCGCCACTCCTCTGTCAATTTCCCTTCAACCGCAGCCTTGAGTACAGAGGCTTTGTAGCGTTTGAGATTTGATTTGATGCGCTTAAGCCCAGCAACCGCCTCATCAAGACGGGAAAACTGTTTTTCGATCTCGGAGACAATGAGTTTTTGTTCATTAAGGGAAGCAAGAGGAATTAAAACTTGTGCAAGTTTTGTAGCATTTACGTTTGGAACCGCTATGCCTACCTTGCTTGCTCCTATGGCGGCCCAATAGTCCGGGCTCTTTAAATAGCAATAAATATACTTTTTATTACATGAATTCTTTATTCGAAAACGAATAAGATAAGACGCAAAAACTGCCCGCTCTGGTTTATTGATAAGAAAACTTACACCAATAGATCCAGCTCTCGAAATCAAAATATCACCAGTTTTGAGCAAATATTTTTCAATGTCATCAGGCTCATCGGTACAGTATGGGACAGTTGACCAATTAATCATGCCCGAAGTTATATCCGTAGTTCTGAGAAGTTTTAACCTGCCCGTTTCATGATTGGCCTTAGTTGTCCATCCATATTGAGGTTTTTCAGAGACTGCGCCGAGCGTAGCCCAGTGCCAACCTAAAGGAAGATTTTTCACGCCGCCAATACCTCATTCAACTCATCCATCATCTTCCACAACTCCTCGCCGAAAACCTGATGCACTTTGCCCAATCCACCATTCTGCGCAAACGGCGCATAATCAAAATCTTCCCTTTCAATGCTCAGGCTTCCGGTAATATGCTCCTTTATCTTCTCAAGCCAGAACAACTGTTCTTCACTGAATTTTTTGCCTGCCTTTTCCTGCTCAGATAGCCACTTGTTAAACCTCTCTTCAACATGCTCTGAATATGGCTCAAGCTCATCCTCCTGATGAAGGGCAAAACGGATCAATGAAACAAGGTCAGACAATATCCTGTGGCTACCGGCGCCGCGGACTTTGGACTTTTCCAATGCTGCATACGCCTCCCATAGCCTATCTATCTTCCATTGATAAGGCGGCTTTTCGATGAGGCCTGCAAGCTCTTTTATCTGCTCAAAGCGGAGCCGTTCTTTATAGGGCCTGCTGTAAAGAATTTGCAAGGCTGTTATTTCATCTTTATTGTCCTGAATAAATTTTTCAAAGGACTCTATCATGCCCTTTGCCTTTTCCAATGCTTCTGCGCTGAAGCCCGCTGTTGTTATCTCATCCTTGCTGATTATGTCTATGGTCTGCTCTGTTGTCTTATGGAGTTCGAGTATCTTGTCCCTCAGCGCAGGATTATGCAATGGCTTTACAGCATCTTTGACCACCTTTTCAGCAGCCTTCTTAATCTGTTCTGATGACGGCTCCTGAATGGAGGGATTGTCTTTTTTTGCCTGCTCAATATGCCTGTCAGGATCAATAGACTGCACAAGGCTACTAGTTAATTCCTTCAGCCCCTTTCCGCCTGAAAGCTTTTTAATTTCTTTATCATCTTCTTTGGTAATCCTCTGTACCATTCTCGCAAACCTTGCTGCTATAGAGGAGATAACGTCAGTATCTGTGCTTCCGAGTGAAACAGCCTGAAGGAGTTTTTCGAGAGACACTGTGCGCTGACTGTCCATTGGCCTTGAATCTGTCTTCGCAGCTTCGCAGACGCCAACTGCATCCACAATGACAAAATGGGTCTTGCTCCGGGCATCAGAGGTAACAGCCTGCAAATCAGTATCATTAATCACCCTCACGCCCCTGCCCTTCATCTGCTCGAAGTAGGAGCGCGACCTTATCGTGCGGAGGAAAAAAACTATTTCAAGGGGTTTAATGTCTGTGCCTGTTGCTATCATGTCAACTGTAACAGCGATGCGGGGGAAGTAGCTGTTTCTGAATGAGGCGATCAGGTCTTCGGGATTTGCTCCTGTGGTCTTATATGTAATCTTCTGGCAGAATTCATTTCCCTTGCCNNCGCCTTACGGCCGGGAAATATCTCTGTAAACAGTTTGTCCCTGAATGTTTTTATAACTGTACGAATCTGGTCTATGGCAACGACATCTCTGTCTAACTGCTCCGGCGAGTATTCAAAGTCTTCATCAAGCTTCTCCCAGCGGACTGCGCGGGTTTCGCGGTCTCGCTTGTCTATCTGATATCCTGCTTCTACTTTAGAGCCTGCCTGAGTTATCCTCGTGCGTATCTGATAGACGTCATAGTTTACGTTCACCCCGTCTGCAACAGCCTGCTCATGAGGATATTCCATCACAAGGTTCTGGTTAAAAAAACCGAAGGTCTGCTTGTTAGGAGTTGCTGTAAGCCCGATTATGAATGCATCGAAATACTCAAGAACCTGTCTCCAGAGATTATAGATTGAGCGGTGGCACTCATCGGTAATGATGACATCAAAGGTCTCGATAGGGACATCTGGGTTATATTCAACAGGAGGAGGCTCTTTAAAAACATCTTCGAGCCCTGCTGCCGAGCGCTCGTCTGCTTCTTCGTCAAGCTCCTCGCCTTTAAGAATTGAATAGAGCCTCTGGATTGTAGAGATGCAGACACGCGCTGTCTTGTCTATATTGTTTGACTTAAGCTGCTGGACGATAAACTCCTCGGTAAATTTATAGGGGCTGTATGGAGAACTATACTGCTGGAATTCCTTTAATGTCTGCCTGCCCAGATTTGCGCGGTCAACAAGGAAAAGAACACGCCTCGCCCCTCCAAATTTTATCATCCTGTAAATCGCTGTCACTGCCGTAAGTGTCTTTCCGCTTCCTGTTGCCATTTGTATGAGAGCACGCGGCCTGTTTTCAGCAAGGGATTTTTCGAGATTCTTGATTGCCTTTATCTGTGCAGGCCTGAGCCCCTCTTCTTTTAATGGAGGCATATCCCTAAGTCTTGAACGTAAGGTTGAATATGGTCCATATTTTTGTAAGTCTTCGGCTACCATATCCAGTAAGGGCAATTCATGAATTGCC
>DOHC01000287.1 GCA_003535475.1 Nitrospiraceae bacterium | reverse complement strand
TCAATATCAGGGCATCAGATGTCTCAGAAAGAAGACTTACCATCAAGACCCCGAAGTCCGGGAATGAATCTGAGATTGCCTTCATGCCGGAACAGATTGCAAAACGGCTCAGCGAATATGTTATGCGCAACAATCTTTCTTCTGAGATGCGTGTATTCCCTATCTGCTACTCTACGGCAAGGACATTCATCAAAAAACTGGGAAGTAAATTACAGATTGTCTTATCTCCCCACGATCTCAGGAGATACCCTGCAACTTATGCGAGCCGGAACGAAGTACCGTTAGAAATCGTGTCAAAGGTTATACTGCGTCATCAGGACTTAAAAACAACGCAGGTCTATCTGGGCAAGGTAAGCGACCAGGAGGCCGTACGCTGGATAGATATTCTACATGGCAAATAACCAATAGACCTGTATCAATTACGGGTAGAAACATAAAGGTCTTTGGGGAACCGCCTTTTTCTTCAGAAACAGATTCTACGACTGCCGGGATGTGTTGTTTTATATGTTATGCCCTGAAAGAGAGCATGTGTTGTTGCTCATGAATATGCCCGCTTTCATCTCGTAATCAATACCTGATTTTAGCTTGAAATCTAAATGAAATTGGAACATAATGTAAACCGAGGGTATACATAATTATGATTGAAATGCGTCTTCCCGACTACGAAGTCATAATCCACATACAATATAACAGCTTCGGTAAAAAACTTGAGGATCAGATTCTCTTGGAGACTAAACCATATGAACTTGACGAATCTACAGAATACCAAGGACGCAAAGATTATCACTGGTCTTTTAAAACATGGGAAGAAGCTGTTTTAGCCGGAAGCATTCTTAAGAAATATTGTCAAAATCCAAACTTGCTGCTTTTAAAAGTAAAGACAAACAAGACCAATGAAAAGCCGATTGTATACAAAGGTTGATCCAAGTTAGGGTCTGCTCACGAAACGGAAAAAATAGCACGCTAAGGTCATGANNGGCCCTTAGGTTCTTGCGAGGGC
This sequence comes from Nitrospiraceae bacterium, assembly GCA_003535475.1. Classification (GTDB taxonomy): domain Bacteria; phylum Nitrospirota; class Thermodesulfovibrionia; order Thermodesulfovibrionales; family UBA1546; genus UBA1546. Next base: position 1,621 of record DOHC01000287.1, on the reverse strand, counting down.
AAAGGTTTTATCTTATTAATGATAAGGGGTGGCATTTGTAGTATAATTATTATAATAAATAATAGAAAAACTTGTCCGATGACAAAAAAAACAACTCCTCTTCTAATGAAGTTTGTCAAGCATATCTTTACAATCTGTTAAAGTTCTTTTTGTTGTGGCGGCCCCCAGCCTTTTTATATCCCCTTTATCTAACCTCTTTTGTTCTGCGAGCCCGACTGCGCCCAACTTACTTTATACAGATCAAAGGGGCGGTGGAAGTTGACCAAGTTTAATCATACGGGCCTTATTGCCCACGAGGCGTTACGATCCTTCTTCCACCACAACGTTATTCTCTTTTATGCCGCCATTTTAAGGCGGCCTGTTTCTGTAAACATTCTTCTGTCTCTGAGCAGCGCTGCTATAACCTTGATCAGTTTTATAACCACTGCGCAGAGAGCTTCCTTTTTCTTCATGGTTTTCTGTTTGTTCCCATAATATTCTGTAAAGAAGGGGCTGTAGAGGTATTTGCGAAGCAGCCACCTTCCTTTTTTTGAGATAATCCTTCTTCCTGTTCTCTGCCCTGAATCATGTTCCTTTGGATCGTATCCCGCATATTTCACAATCTGTTTGGGGTCTTTAAAGTTATAGGGGTTACCTATCTCTCCGAGAAAAACAGCACAGGTCAGTACACCGATGCCCGGTATCGAAAGGATGTACCGGGCAAAGGGGATATTTTCCAAAATTGCTTTCATCTGTAATTCTATTTCTTTTAGCTGCGACTCTGAATGTCTTATGTCTGAAAGATAGGATGCTACCCGGTAACGATCTGCTTTTCCTATGTTCCTGAGCCCTACGCTACTTTGTGCGGCCTGGTATACCTGGCGCGCCTTCTCGTTGGCCTTTGCCCTCCTCTTTGTACTTTTTGCAATGAGTTTTGTTAATCTGTCCATGCCCATTGAGAGCACATCTTCAGGAAAGGGACATTGTTCAAGGAGCGCCCAGAGACCTCTTGCTTTCATCGACCAGAATATGCTTTTCAGCTCAGGAAAGTAATCTTCCAGCACCCCCTTTAATGCGTGCTTTGAACCTGTATTGGAGCGGCAGATCCGCTCCCTTGTATGGGCCAATGTGCGCAGCTGACGAAAGGCGCCGTCCTCTATTATGGCGTCAATATATTTTCCCTCTCTTACAATGTTTGTTATTGTGTAGGCATCTCTCATATCGTTTTTTGCAGAGGAGCTTTCATCCAGTTCCCTTTGATGTTTCAGTGCAGTAGTACGGATGAACCTTGCTTCACAGCCTTTCTCCATGGCGAAGAAGGCGATCTTCCTCCAGTAGTTGCCGGTGGGCTCCATGCCGATTAAAACATCAGTGAATCCATATTTCTTCTTTGTTGTTTCGATAATAGCATGGAAATAGTCAAAACCCTTCCTGGAATTGTATATCTTAGGATATCTTCCAAGGACAGTTCCTTCTTTGTTCATTAAACACATAGCGTTAAATTCGCATCCTATGTCCATACCGACAATTAAAGTTTTATTCGTTATACGTTGACGCTTTTCTACCTGTCTGTTATCATTTCTCTTATGCATGGCTTTTACTCCTCCTGTTAAGAAATTTCTTTCAGCGGAAATTATCCTTA
>DOHC01000009.1 GCA_003535475.1 Nitrospiraceae bacterium | reverse complement strand
CATACTTGCGCCTGATGACTATAAAGAATTTTAACTTCCATATGTGAAAAAAATTATAACCAGCCTCAAGAAGCAGCATCCTGAAACACCTGTAATCTATTTTACGAATAACTGCGCCGGAATTATTAAAGAGGTGAAAAAGTCGGGAGCTGATGTCATAGGGATTGACTGGAGGATTGATATCGCTGATGCGATAAAAAGACTCGGCAAAAAAGCGGTTGTCCAGGGCAACATTGATCCTTGTGCGCTTTTTTTGCGGGAAGAAGATATTGGGAAGAAAGTTCAGGACATATTATTAAAAGGGAAAAACGCAAAAGGACATATATTCAATCTTAGGCATGGGATACTTCCTGAGACGCCTGTAAAAAATGCAATTGCGGCTGTAGAAGCCGTGCATAAGTACAGCAGAAAATAGCCTATTTATCCAAGGACTTAGGGCAAGCCTGAGCATATTAGCCAGTATTAATTTCTGAGGCCTTCAGAAACCTGCCTGCCATTCCAAAATAATTTCACAATTCCATATTGCAACACCAATAAAACGGTGATATGATTTAAATCATGGGAACCCTTTTCATTCAGGAGTAGCATTAATCGAAAGGGGGAATATATTAATTTATGTCTTTGGACAGGAGAGATTTTTTAAAAATTACACTTATCGGCAGTGCAGCGATTCTGACAGGAGCTGCTGAATCTGCAACTGCCGGGGTAAAAAAGGAGGTAAGGGTTATGCCATACGCAGCAAAGGACTATGCAAAACTCATAGGCATGGAGGGGTTCAGCGAGACATTGCTGAAGAATCATTTCACACTGTATCAGGGATATGTTACCAACACCAATAAAGTGCTGGATACACTTGACCAGATGCTGAAAGACGGAAAAACCGGCGCCCCTGAATTTGCAGAACTCAAAAGGAGGCTTGGCTGGGAGTTTAACGGAATGAGGCTTCATGAGTATTACTTCGAGAACCTCGGAGGGAAGAGCGGTCTGGATAAAGGCGGTAAGCTCGCAAAGAAACTCGCAGAGGGTTTCGGCAGTTATGAGGCATGGGAGAAGGATTTTAAAGCAACGGGAACAATGAGAGGCATCGGCTGGGTAGCTCTCTATCAGGATAACCAGAGCGGAAGGCTGATTAATTTCTGGATAAACGAGCACGATGTGTCCCATCCCTCAGGATGCAGCCTGATTCTCATCATGGATGTTTTCGAGCACGCATTCATGCTTGACTACGGGCTTAAGAGGGCTGACTATATAGAGGCGTTCTTTAAGAACATAGACTGGAGGGCAGCAGAGGCAAGGCTTAAATAAAATCACAGAGCAAGGAGGTACGTATGCCGGAGAGAGCGCCGTCAAAGAAAGAAAAAGTAAAAGGACCAGTGGAATTGTCCGGGAAACTTCTGCACATCCTGAGGGAATGGCAGAAACTCGAAGATGCCACAATAAAATTTTCAGAAGAACTTCTGAAAAAGACTGACAACAAACTAATAAGAATGACCATGGAGATGATAAAGCACGACTCTCAGAAGCATAAGGTTATGCAGCAGATGCTTATAGACAGTCTTACGAAAGAAGCTTTTATCCTGAGTCCTGATGACCTTGCCTCGCTTTCAAGCGGGCTTAACAAACACCTTGCGGCAGAGGCAAAATCTCTGGAACTTGCCGATGAAGCGCTCAAGAACAGCGAATTGTTCGTAACGCGCTACATACTCTCCTACCTCATAGCAGATGAACAGAAGCATCACAAGCTGCTATCAAATCTTAATGAACTGAAAAGAGCAACTGTTTTTGTTACATGATAAACAATTTAACATTTAAGGGAGGTTAATATGTCTTGCATAAGAGCAAAGGATATAATGCATCCGAGGGTTAGTCTGCCGTCAAAAATGAAGGGAGAAGAGGTTGTAGAAAAGCTTATGTGCAGTTATCCTGCCCTGCCTGTTGTGAATGACAAGCTTGAGGTGATGGGAATTGTCTCTGAATACGATGTGTTGAGCGCTGTAAAAGAGGGAAGGACTATTCATGAATTCAGCGCAGAAAGTCTTATGTCCTGCGGACATGCCGGGCATGAAGGTGTCTGCAGCATGCCTATCACGGTGGCATCAGATGCTCCCATAGAGGATATCGTTAATCTTTTCTATCAGAATTCTACAGGCCTTTCTATCCTGCCGGTTGTTGAAAAGAAAAAGCTTGTGGGGATAATCGGTAGAAAGAATATCATCAATGCTCTGGCTGAAAAGGGTTTCTGGAAAGAGCATGAGTTCAAAAAGAGGGGTTAATTGAATCAAAGCAAGGGAGAAACTAATGGAGAGAAGGGATGTTGTAAAAGCTCACGGTAATCCTGTAACCCTTACAGGCGCACAGCTGAGGGTTGGGGACAAGGCGCCGGATTTTACCGTGCTTGACGGAAATCTCAAAGAGATAAGGCTGAAGGATTTTGAAGGTAAGATTAAGCTTGTAAGCGTTACTCCTTCCCTTGATACACCTGTATGCGACATGCAGGCAAGGAGGTTTAATCAGGAGGCTGCAAAATTTCCGGAGAGCGTTGTTGTTCTGAATATAAGCATGGATTTGCCTTTTGCGATAGCAAGGTTCTGCACGACAGCAGGCATAGACAAGGTCAAGGCGTTTTCGGATCACAGGGATTCATCCTTTGGGATGGCTTATGGTGTTTTGATTAAGGAAGTCAGACTGCTCGCCCGTTCTATATTCATTCTCGACAGGGATAACACAATTAGATATATCGAGATAGTTCCTGAACTTACAGCCCATCCCGATTATGACAGGGCGCTTAACGAGGCGAATAAATTGCTTTTGTGAGTCGGTGTTATGAATACAGAGATAAGAGAGATAAAGGCGCTTGCAAAGAAATTTACGCCTGAACAGATAGAAGGATGTATTACGCAGCAGATTAAGACAGGGCAAAACGTTTGTCTGAGAGATAAGTCTGCGGAGAAAATAATAAACGAACTGGCAAAGGCAGAATATGTTAAGAGACTGATGAAAAAGGGCATGACCATTGCTGATGCGCTGAGAGAGCTCGCAAGCCGAATGAGGCAGATGCAGAAAGGATTCAGATGAATACGAAAAATTTTTTTGAGCTCTTCAGATATCTGATGGAGCAGTATTGCCTGTTTCAGGAGGATATTATCTTTGTAGAGGATATCCCGGAATGGTGCAGGCAAAACAATATCCCCGAGACAGACAGCAATANNACAAGGAGACAATACCTGATAAGGTTATAAATGAAAGGATAAATGCCCTCAGGATCAAGAGCCAGATTAAAAATGTAGCATTTGACAGGGCAGATATGCTCAATTCTGAGCAAAAAAAATTAGCGTATCTCTTTTTAAGCGAGTATGCAACAAGCCTTCCTGATGTTGGAAGTGATGAGCTTCTGGCGGATGACTGGGCATTAACAGAAATGGAGAGGCTGGGTTATTTCAAAAAATAAATAAAAGGAGGATGTGTTATGAAAAAGATTTATCTTTTGATAGCGCTACCGGTTATTGTTTTTTCTTTTGCAGTTGCGGCATACGCAATTCACGAGATTATCCCGTCCGAGACTCAGATTGTCATGCCGGGGCCTAACGCAGAAAAACTCAATGAGTATATCGTCAGATATGACCCTTACAAGTCATGGGAATTATGGCCGAAAAAAGGGAAGCTTTACAAAGGCACAGAGCCTCACGGAGCATTGCTGACTACCTTTATAAACAGCACCGCTCATTTTTCAATCAAAAAGAAAAAGGGCATGGAAGACGGCTCAATCATTGTGAAAGAAAATTATAGTGCCGATAAAAAATTTGCTGCGCTTAGTGTTATGTATAAGATAAAAGGATACAATCCTGACGGAGGAGACTGGTTCTGGGCGCAGTACGATCCTGATGGGAAGGCTATCGCTGCTGGTAAGGTAAAAAAGTGCATTGACTGCCACAGCACAAAGAAAGACAATGATTATATTTTCACCGGAGGAGTAAAAAGGTAGACTGAGGATATATTTATAACCCTGTATTGCATGAATCATATAGAGGAGGGACGTTATGAATGAGCATGAAAAATCAAGAAGGGATTTTTTAAAGTTCATGGGCGCTGTAGCTGTTGCATCGCAATTTCAAGGATGGCCGGCAGAGGCAGAAGCCTCTAATCTCGTTGATACGGATTCTGCGGATCGGGTTTTTATTGCAAACGAAGACTCCAATACCATAAGCGTTATAGATCCGAATAGCAATACCGTAGAAACCACTATTAACCTTACAAGTTTTGATGAGGATCCCCGTCCGCCATTCAGATTTGTTACCGGAGGAGTGATGCCGACGCATGCGGCAATGATACACAAGCCACTGTATCATGGATGTATTGATGCGCACGGAGTAGTGCCGTCTCCTGACGGCAGGATGCTTGCAACAAGCGGTAGAGGCTCAAGCAATATTTATCTGATTGATACAGTAAAAAAGAGCGTGGTTGGGAATGTTCCGAATCCCTTTGCATCTCCTGCGACCAATTCCGAAAGAATCTCAAGCGGAATACTCGTTGGCAGAGAGCCTCATGAACCGACATTCAGCAGAAACGGCAAGGAACTATGGATTGCCCTTAGGGGCGAAGATAAAATAGCCATTCTTGATGTTGGACTTGCCGTAAAACAGGCAGGCGGCGTTGCTACTAAGGCTATCCTTCAGTTTGTAGATACGATTAACGGACCTGCTCAAGTATGGTTTAACGCAAAAGGCACGCTTGCCTTTGTGGCGAGCCAAAAGGTATCAAAGCTTGATGTCCTGAAGGTTAATCAGGGTAAGGGAGGCTACTCTAACCCACAGCGCATTGTAACGATTGATATAAGCCAGCAGGATAAGGCAGGCTTTACGCCTTTTCTTAAGACCTCTCCTGACGGCAGAGAAATATGGCTTTCGCACAAATTATCAGACGCGGTTTCCTCGCGCTCTGCGACTGAACCCTTTGACTTATTAGATATTGTTTCTTTGGGCAAGCTTGCAAGGCCGAATCATATTGAGTTTGTGGAGAATGCAAATGGCAAGGTTATTTATGTAAGTCTTTCGCGTGTAGATGACGGAGGGCCCGGCGGCGCTGCATCAAGCCGTATATCTATAATAGACAGGAGCGTTTCTCAAGGACAGCGAAAAGTCGTGGGAAGTTTCTTTTCGCATGGCAGAGAGGCGCATGGCCTATGGACGAATCCGACAAATAAACTGCTTTATATTTCGCATGAGCAGGACGAATTACCGGGGACTTCAAATGAAGGACAGACTGTTGCAAGCGCCTTTGATGTCTCAGACCCATT
>DOHC01000043.1 GCA_003535475.1 Nitrospiraceae bacterium | reverse complement strand
CCAATTACAAGTGATCTTGAGAAGAAGGTGTCTTACTTAAAAACAATAAAGGCTGTCTGGCTTCCAAGGCAGGACCAGCTGCAGGAGATGGTAATCGAAAAACATGCAACGCCCTGGGATTTGGCCATAGCATTCAGCAATGTTTTGATGGGCGACAATGCATCATACTTCGATAAATTTGATAGTATGGAAAAACTATGGTTTGCTTTTGTCATGCTTGAAAAATACAAGAAGAAATGGACAGAAGAAAGAGGGTGGGTTTCATAATGAAAGAAGTATTTAAAGACCTTGGTATTACCTTGAAAGGGGAAAAGAGTGAATTTCATTTTCTGAGTGATGAAGATCTCAAGAATCTGTCTGCTTTTTTTGAAAGCAAGTATATACCGGAAGGTGAGACTCTGTGGAAAGAAGAGGACCCTTTCAATTATATCGCATTTATTGTTTCAGGCAAGGTGGAAATAAAGAAAGAGGCGGAATTCGGGGGCATGAATGTAATTGTGGGCATATACAGCAAGGGTGCATTATGCATTCTTGATGAGAGTCTTAAAAAAGTTACCGCAGTAGCGCTTGAAGATGTCTCCCTTGCGATTATTACTCAGGAAAACCTTGATAAGCTGATCGCCACAAATCCTGCATTGGGAGCCAAACTCCTGAAGGGGATGCTCCTTACCGTATCAGACCGTTTGAGAAAGTCGTTTGATCGCCTTACCGTGTTCTTCTGAACCAGTATCCATCTATATGTTAAGAATGGCATTCAAGGGGTCGTCGGTTCGATCCCGATCGACTCCACCATTAAAATCAACCACCTGCGTGTCTTTAGAATCTTCTCCGGAAAAAAAAGAGTCGCACAGAACCACACAATCAAAACTTACAAAAATTGTCACATCCCATTAATTTAGCCGGCATAAGATTTAAATTTCCTTTTAAAATCAGTGAGTCACAAAACGATCCTACTTGGCATAAAAGATGCTATTATATGAAGAGTGTTTTATGATAAGAAAGGACTACTGGAATATCTCCAGGGAGCTGATAGAAAAATAGCTTTTAAATCTATGCGCTTAACCGATCAACTATATTCTGATACAAAAGAGGATGATTCAAACCGCCAAAGAGAGGCAGCAAGGCACTTAGAAAAAGCGATAGAAATTTTTACTTCGGGTAATATACCTTCTGCTCTCTACCATTTTGAAAAGGCTTTCAATATAGAAAACAGCCCTCTTGTCAGTTCTTATTATGCTTTTTGTATAGCGAAAGAGCGAGGGCAGTTCAGTAAGGCAATTTCATTATGCTCGGAAGCCATAAAACAAGAACCTCAAAATTCTATACTTTATCTCAACCTTGGCCGGATATATCGCCTTTCAAAAAGCAAAGGAGATGCGGTAAAGATATTCAGGCAAGGCCTGAAGTTCGAAGTAAATCAGCAGATCATCGATGAATTGACGAACCTGGGGATAAGAAAAAATCTTGTTATTCCCTTTTTAAAAAGGATCAATCCGCTCAATAAATATCTCGGAATCATTTTGCATAAATTGAGACTCAGATAATTGTTGAATTGACGATACAATTATAGTTACTTTCTTTCCCCGTAGTTCTTCCCTCTGTTATCTGCTAAAATGGTGCGAGTCATAATTAGCAATCAAGAGTTTGACTCTGTTTTCGGGAAAGGCAATCCTGATGTTTTGTCCGGTATGTGGACGGGAGTATAGACAGGGTATTGAGACGTGCAGAGATTGCGGTAATGCACTTGTTCATGAACTGCCGCCTCAGCGCGGTGAAGACTTCATAGAATATGAGGCGAAACAATCACGGACATTCCCTGTTGAATTTACCGGCTCAGCAAGGGAGTACTTCCGGATTTGGATCGTGAACCTCTGCCTGACCCTTCTCACTGCCGGCATCTTTTCAGCGTGGGCTAAAGTACGCAAGAAACGCTATTATTACTCCCATACAACGCTCGACGGTACGCCGTTTCAATATCTGGGGAGGCCGATTCCGATCCTGAAGGGGCGTGTGATTGCTGCGGCAGCCTTTTCGGCATATTACGTGTCGAGTCATTTTTTTACCTCTTTGCTGCCATATGTGTTCATGGCCGGAGCTGTTCTTGCACCGTGGGTACTGATTCGATCGGCTGCATTCAATGCCCGTTATTCCGCTTTTCGCAATATGACATTTCGATTTGACGGGAAATATCTGTCCGCGCTCAAAGCGATCTACACGTTGGCAATCATTCCCGCCCTCCTTGTTGTCACTGCCATGGTTTTTGCATGGCACGGACAATACCCGGCGATAGCGATGGGAGGAGCAGTTATTATTTTCGGCCTCTCATTCCCCTGGTGGATAAAGAAGGTGAAGGGCTTTATCATCGGCCACACTTCCTATGGGAGCAGGGAGGGTAGCCTTTCAGCAACCGGCGGGCAGTTCTTTAGGGTATATTTAATGGCAGTCCTGATTCTTCTTGCCATGATGGTGCTGAGCGGTATCATTCTGGCCGCAACAGTATTTTATGTTAAAGATAAGCCGCTGCTTTTGGTTGCCCTTGGCGCTATTCCGATGTACGCCGGCTATGTCCTTGCATACGCATATGTAAAAGCGCGCGGGACTAACGTTGTCTGGGACCATACACAGTTTGGGCCGGTACGCTTCAAATCCACATTAACTGCC
>DOHC01000278.1 GCA_003535475.1 Nitrospiraceae bacterium | reverse complement strand
TGGAACAATTGAACTGCACGACGGACAGGTCTCAGATTTTTTAGAATGGTTTCTTATCCGAAAAGTACTAGGCCCTGAGTGGCTGAAAACAACGGCGCCCGGCATTATGAAAAAATATATTAAATGGCTCGATAGGAAGGGGCTTCTTGCCGAAGGGGCGATGAAAGAAATAGACGAAACTACAAAAAATGCGGCAAGAAACCTTCCCCGTGTTGAGAAAGCGGCCATGCTGTTCTACAAGCTTTGTGAAAAGAATAATGATAAATTCGGGGAAATAGAATTCGATGATAAAGATTACAACGAAGGCTATGGTGAAGTAATCGGGATACTTGAAGATAAACTTCACCTTAACTATGACGGAGAAAAAACCGGCCCCATCCAAATTACAAAAGAGATAGCAAACCTCCTGAAAAAAGGTGATACCGTCAACCTTGTTGTCGGCAGGAAGGGAAAACTCTGGTACCCCCTTGAAGCTGGGAATGTTTATCCGGGCTGAAGCGCTGAAAACTGAGGGTTAGCAGCTGTTTTGTGATAGGATTGAGGGAAACAAAGAGAGGTTTTAGGATGGCATATGGAGCTAAGAAGACCGAACATGCAGGTTCTAAAAAGGGCGGGCAACTTTTAAGGATTCCTTAATAGTTGGATGGAAGTGGGCCGGTGAGTTGTCAAGGAATACTTGACAGTTGAGTACAACGAGGCAACTATTCGGAAATTCCTAATAGTTCAAACAGAGGTTGAAGGCACTCGCAATGACTTTTGTATGAGAAAGGGCGAATAGAGATATTGAAACCGTGAATAGTATTCAGTTATTAAGCAATCCTTAATAACTTCTGCAGGATTGAGCTATTGCAAAATTTGCAACAGTTGGGAGTGGGCTTTAGCAGTATATTAAAGGCACGGATGAATGGTGGTAAACTTGGCATGAAAGAACTATTTGAACGGTTAGAACAATTATGAAATTTTACGCCCATAGCGTTCAAGGAAAGCCAAAGAGCGAATGGCAGGGGCTTGAGGAACATCTGACCCCACCTCAGTCCTCCCCTTGCCAAGGGGAGGTTGGAGGGGTAGCAGCAAGGAAGTTTGCAGATGAATTCGGCTCCGGCGATTGGGCATATCTGGCGGGATTGTGGCATGATATTTAATCAGATTAATTATCGAAAGGGGGATAATAAATGAAACCATATCCTATTTCATTAGAAATATCCGGGGCTACTGCTATGTGGACAAGACCTGATACGGGTGATTCACCTGTGAGTTATCCGGTACCGACATGGTCAGCGGCAAAAGGCATATTTGAATCTATTGTCCGCTTTGAAACTGTTGAGATAGTGCCGACAATGGTTGAGATATGCTCACCGATTGCTTACCACAACTATGTAACTAATTATGGAGGCCCTTTGCGGAAAAGCTCCATTATGCCTTATGGCAGCTATCAACTTTTGGCTACAGTCTTGATTAATGTTTGTTATCGTCTTTATGCGGAAATCAGACCAGCCGAACACAATCGGCAGTTATCAGAGAAGGCAATACAACAAAAAAACAAAGGATTTAATGACCGTCATGCCTGTCAGGATATGTTTAATCGCCGCTTAAATCAAGGGCAGTGTCATGATATTCCATTTCTTGGTTGGCGCGAATTTGCTCCAGACTATTTTGGTGATTTTCGTGATCAGACGGAAGTGGATAAAAGCATTAATGTGATACTCCCCAGTTTCTTGTTTAGCGTGTTTGAACCATCAGGTGATAAGAAGCCCGTGTTTAAGCAAGATGTTGAAATAAAGGATGGGAGGCTCGAATATGTTAAATGAACTAAGAGACCTTGCACGAAGCCTTTTGACCTCAGGGGTTGAGTTTACAGACTGGCATCCAAATTTCAAAAAATGTCCCAAAAGTGGCATGACCTGTTTCATTTATTTCAACGAACGTGGAGATATTGAAGATACAACATTCCCTGCACCTGATTTTGATATTACGACAATCAGAAAATGGGAAAAAGCGTTGGGCTGTTCATTCCCTACTTTCAATGTGCCGTCACTTTATAAAACTCAGAATGATGAGACAGCTAATGAAGTAACTCAATTCAAAAAGGATTTAAGAAAGGGAAGACCTTTGGCTTCTGATGATTTAAATAAAGTGATGGAGAATTGCGTAAGTAATTGGGATAGCACTGCACTATCAAGCGTTAACCGCTGTCTGACAAGGGCAACATCTGAAATTGAGGAGTATCTTGGAACTATACCTGCTGAATATTCTTCAATCAATGAACTGCTTCAAAGAGCAAAACGACTTAATGCGGAGACGTTTTATCAGCAATTGAATGACCAACTGCTCCAAAAAATTAATCAAAACATTAACTCAAGCATACTTGATATGCTCTTTCAAACCGGCAATACCAGCAAGAAATTTCAGGTTGTTTTTGAGATCAGGGATTGGACTTCAATAGGTGCAAGCTATCCCCCAAATAATCCTAATGTTCAAAGATGGATGAATGACAGAATGATTCATTTTAGCAGTGAAAATAGAACAAGGGGAACTGTGGACAAAGACGCTTTTAATGGAATCTCCGATGGATGGGAAGAAAAACTTCCTTCTGTGCGTATGCCAATACTTGGGAATGTAATTTTACGCGCAATGAGCAGCGAATCACCCTGTCAAAAGAGATATAAGATGGTGGATGCTTTTTCGTTTCCTATCGGAGCAAGTGTTCGGCAGGAGATGAAAGGGGCACTTGAATGGCTTTCAGACGAAACGCGCAAGAGGAAGACATGGATTGATTTAACAAAGAAAGTTGATAATGTAACAATTCTCTTTGCATATCCCACACAAAAACCTGAAACAGAACCGGAGCTTGCCGGTCTAATGGGCGGGACTGAAGAAGCTGCGGCTGACCCTGATGGAGCAACATTTTCTGCCATCGCTTCAAGAGTAACACAGACTCTTAGAGGAATTGCTACCGGAGCATCTGAAAATGAAGTACGAATATTTGTTCTANNGGTTTTAGTCAGCAAACGCTATACCACCGACCATACAATTAAGTCAGCCGAACAATGGCAAGCAGGATGCCGCAATATCCCCAAGATCAAAATTAGGAAATTTGAAGACAAAACGCCTAGTTGGAATGAGTGCTTAGTTCCATTCCCGGCTGAAGTTGTCTGGTGTTTGAATACTGCATGGATACGACAGGGAACATATGCTGAACGGGTTCATGGGTTTTCAATCAATGACGCTCTTAGCTTGTTATTGGATGAAGGCAATGAGGTAAAAAGGCTTTCTTTGAGAGCCATAGACGCTATTGTTAGGAACTGCACATCCTTGCTTTTGGCGATAGGGCAGGAAAACACCTGTTACTTAGTTTTTAAGATGAACAAGAAGTATGACAAACAGGCGTTGTTGTTACCTTCAATTCTTGGATTGTTGCTTTATAAAAATGGAATAAAGAAAGGAGGTTTTATGAATTCATCTGCGTATCTTGTAGGTCGGCTTCTAAGCCTTGTTGACGATCTTCACCTGAAGTATTGTCAACATGTGCGAAAAGGTTCAATTCCACCTCAGCTCGTTGGCAATGCCCTGATGTCAACGGCTTTGGAGACGCCTGAAAAGGCTTTGAGTATGCTCAGTCAAAGGATACCCCCGTATCAGGCCTGGGCTAAAACACTATCAGATAGCGAGCAAGATGTGGGTCTGGTCAAATACTTTTTGAAGCAGATCGGAGAGGTTTCAAATCAATTAAAAGAGGTGGGGCTTTCTCCAACATGTTCGGATACAGATAAAGCGCAAATGCTTCTTGGTTATTTAGCATGGTCGGAGAAATCAGAATAAAACAAGTTATATAAAAGGAGGAATATAATGTCAGATCAAAACATTGTCCGTGTAACAGGTCTTTTGGTTATCGAAACTATTAATTCTAATCCCAACGGTGACCCTGAGCGTGAGAGCGATCCCCGTCAACGTCCTGATGGAAAGGGTGAAATCTCGCCTGTATCGTTTAAACGCAAACTGCGTGATTTAGTGGAAGATAAGGAGGGGCTTGTATGGAAGGACTTAAAAACCAAATTCAACTTAGAAGATGATGAGTACATGATACTTGAATCGCGAGGTCGGGATCGGAAAGAAATTAACAGTCTTTTAACTAACGATTTTGGAGCTTTCAAGAAAAGATATTGGGACGCAAGAGTATTTGGCAATACCTTCCTTGAAGAAGGTTCATCAACAACAATAAAGACTGGCGTCGTTCAATTTGGGATGGGACTTTCTATAGCACCAATTAACATTGAACGGCAGACAAACACAAGTAAATCAGGAGTTCAGGAAGGCAAAGATCGAGGCATGGCGCCAATGGGCTTTAGGATAGTACAGCACGGTATTTACTGTATGCCTTTCTTTGTAAATCCAAGTGCTGCAAGTGGTAACCGTAGTACTGGTTGCACAAAAACAGATATTGACGTTCTTTTGGCATTGATTCCGCTTGCCTATCCACACACACGCTCTTATATTAGATCTAACGTCGAGATGTTGCGTGCGTGGCATATTGAGCACAAATCACCTCTCGGCTCATGTCAGGATTATAAGCTTATAGATGCGCTCACTCCCAAGAAAAAACAGGACACTGATAAGTCATCTATGTCACGGGATGAGTACGATATTCCTTCATCTCTACCTGATGAACTGAAAAACAAGATTGCCTCAGCTAAGGATCTTATGGAGGCTTAAAAATGTACTTAGCGCACAGCGCAAAAGGCAATATCCCATCACAGTCTTATCAAGCGCATGTCTGTAATGTCTATAAAATGGCGATCGGTAATGCTGCAAGAGCAGGGGCTTATTCCAAATATGGCACGCTCATGAAGGAAGCAGTTGCGTTTGCTGCGCTCTATCATGACTTAGGCAAGCTCGCGAATGAGAATCAGGATGTTTTAAGGACTGTCAGCAAAAGAAGTCTTCCTTTACATCATTGGGATGCAGGCGTTGCTGCATTGCAATCAGGTGGTTTAACATTAGCTGAGAATCTTGCAGCCTTATTTGTTTATTCCCACCATATCGGGTTACAGTCATTGCCGGACGAGCAGGCGAAAGGCAAAGGGAATGTTTTCCGTGATATATCTCTTTGTCAGGAAGAAAGATCGGTTAAAGAGATTATAGATAAAGCCCTGCATGATTATCTCGAAGATCATAAATCGGCTTTAACCGAACTGCCAGCGATGGAAAAATCCGAATGGCATGGTGTTGCTCCGACACCTTTATTTATGCGAATGGCGCTTTCATGTCTTGTGGATGCAGATCATACCGATACCGCCCGTAATTACAACAACGTTGTTCCTGAAGGTGAGATTTTGCTTTATCCAGACAAGAGACTCACCTTATTGGATAAGTATGTTACAGGGCTACCAAAAAAATCATCGGACGATATTGAGAGAAATAAACTTCGACAAGCGATATATGATTCGTGCCGTAATGCTGCTCCATCCGACAAAGGATTCATCACCTGCGACAGTCCTGTTGGAACTGGCAAAACAACTGCTGTTATGGCGCATTTACTTAATGTAGCAAAGACTAAAAATCTCAGGAGAATCTTTGTAGTACTTCCTTTTACCAACATTATTGATCAGTCGGTTGATATTTACAGAAATTTGGTTTTGACTGGTGAGAGTCCTGAAAAAGCAGTTGCGGCACATCATCACAAAGCCGAGTTTGAAGACCTGTCGTCACGTNNCACTGGCAAGTAATCATCCTGCTTCCTTGCGAAAGCTTCATCAACTTGCAGGGTCTGCAATATTTATTGATGAAGCTCATGCTTCTCTGCCTGCTCCTCTTTGGGCGCAGGCGTTGAAATGGCTGAAAGAGCTTGTCGAAGATTGGGGCTGTTATGTT
>DOHC01000279.1 GCA_003535475.1 Nitrospiraceae bacterium | reverse complement strand
ACAGGCAGCCCTTCCATGACCTTGAATATGCCGATAAAATCGCCCTTCTGCATGGGTAGCAACTTTGCAAGGGCTTTTTTTCTTCCCTCAAGAGTATCAGATAGTATCATCTCACGCACCGCCATTATCCTGTCAGCTTCAAAGAACATATGCTCTGTCCTGCAAAGCCCGATTCCCTCCGCCCCGAAATCTCTTGCTGCTGTTGCATCATGAGGAGTGTCTGCGTTTGTCCGAACCCCGATTTTTCTGAATCCATCAACCCATTTCATGAATATGCCGAAATCGTCTGTAAGTTCTGGCGTTATAAGCGGAGTCTCGCCGAGAATGACCTCTCCTGTTGTGCCGTTAAGCGTGAGATAGTCTCCTTCTTTGAGGTTGAATGTGTTAACTGTGAAATATCTCTGGCTCTCGTTTATGTTTATTGCGCCACAGCCTGCAACACAGCATTTGCCCATTCCCCTTGCCACAACAGCGGCATGTGATGTCATTCCGCCTCTTACTGTGAGGATGCCCTGCGCAGCATGCATTCCGCCGATATCCTCCGGTGATGTCTCTGTTCTAACAAGTATTACTTTCTCGCCTCTTTCAGCGGCTTTCTCAGCGTCATCTGCTGTAAAGACTACCTTTCCAACTGCAGCGCCTGGTGAGGCGGGAAGCCCCTTTGCTATTACGCTGATTTTTGCTTTCGGATCTATCATCGGATGAAGAAGTTGGTCAATTTGCTGGGGGTCTATTCTTAATATTGCAGTCTTTTTGTCTATCAGCCTCTCTTTTACCATGTCAATGGCTATTTTTAAGCCTGATGCCGCTGTCCTTTTTCCGACCCTTGTCTGGAGCATATATAGTTTTCCTTCCTGAACAGTAAACTCTATGTCAAGCATGTCCTTGTAGTGCTTCTCAAGCTTTTTATAAATCCTGTCAAGCTCGTTGTATGCCTTTGGAAGCCTTTTCTTGAGCTCGTTGATGTGGAGCGGAGTCCTGATTCCCGCAACAACGTCTTCTCCCTGAGCATTAATAAGGCATTCAGCAAAGAATTTCTTTTGTCCTGTGGAGGGATCTCTTGTGAAGCCAACGCCTGTGCCTGAGTTTTCTCCCATGTTCCCGAAGACCATTGCCTGCACATTGCATGCAGTGCCGAGGTTTTCAGGTATGTTGTTAAGCTTTCTGTATTTTACAGCCCTGTCTCCGAACCATGAGCTGAACACCGCATTTATAGCCTTTTTAAGCTGCTCATAAGGGTCAGAAGGGAAGGGTTCGCCTGTGCTGCGTTTATATATAACCTTAAACTCATCCACAACGCCTTTAAGGTCAGCGGCAGTAAGGTCTGTATCAAGATGTACGCCCTTTGTTTCTTTTATCTCTTCAAGGGCTCTTTCAAATTTCTGCCTGTCAACACCCATAACAATGTTTCCGAACATTGTTATAAACCTTCTGTACGCATCATAGGCGAACCTGTCATTTTCGGTTTTTTTAATAAGCGCCTTCATTGTTGTATCATTAAGCCCAAGGTTCAATACAGTATCCATCATGCCCGGCATGGAAAATTTTGCTCCTGAACGGACAGAAACGAGCAGGGGGTTGGCGGGGTCGCCAAATTTCATGCCCATCGCCTTTTCGATCTTTTTAAGATTTGCAAGAACCTGCTCCCACATTCCTTGCGGATACTTTTTCTTGTTTTTAAAATATTCGTTGCATGCATCTGTGGTAATCGTGAACCCGGCAGGAACAGGCACTCTGAGGTTAGTCATCTCGGCAAGTCCTGCGCCCTTGCCGCCAAGAAGGTCCTTCATATCGCCTCTTCCGTCTGCCTTTCCACTACCGAAAAAGTAAACGTATTTTTTAGCTGTCTTCTTTGACATTCAAATATCCTCCAAGCATTTAGGATTTAGTTTGGATTAATAAAATACCTTACAAAGACATAAAATTTCAATAGATTTTTGGATATCAGCGATAAAAAGTGATTAAAATTGAATAATTTTGAATTACAAAAGGCATGAAGAATGGCATTATTCTCCGGTAATTATTAAAGCAATACATGATATTTATTAAATAACTATTTGATTATAAACATAATTATTGAGAGGCTGAGAGGCTGAGAGGCGCCTGAGGCTTTGTGTGAATTTTCAAAAACTGGTTGACCTTAATATCAGAATAAAACTATAATTAGAGGCTTGATTTGTCGTTGCAATTCGAAACCGAGATGAACAAACTTATTTTATGCGCTTTTTAAAGAGATTATACGATTGGGTTTTACACTGGGCAAATACCCCCTATGGTATGCCGGCATTGTTTCTGCTTGCCTTTGCGGAATCATCATTTTTCCCTGTTCCTCCTGATGTTTTGTTAATAGCTTTAGGCCTATCCATACCCAAAAAGGCATTTAAATATGCGGCAGTTTGCACGATAGGGTCTGTTTTAGGCGGAGTTTTTGGATATTTTCTCGGATGGCAGTTCTGGGAACTTGCAAAAGGCATATTATTTCAGTACATAGACCCTGCCGGCTTTGAGGTCGTAAGAAATTATTTCATCAAATACGAGGCGTGGGCAGTAAGCATAGCCGGCTTTACGCCTATTCCGTATAAGGTTTTTACGATATCAGCCGGATTTTTAAGAGCTGACTTTACGGTCTTCTTCATCGCCTCTGTGTTTAGCAGGGGAGCAAGGTTTTTTCTTGTATCACTTATGATATTCCACTACGGCCCGTCTATACGCTCCTTTATTGACAAATACTTCAATGTGCTAACTTTCGTATTTATGGTACTGCTCTTAGGCGGCTTTTTTGCTGTGAGATACTTCTTTTAATCTTTGCTCTCTTATTTAGAATTTGAGCTTATTCTTCCTGATTTTCTTCTTCAGGCTGTGATTTCAGCGCTGCAAGCCTTACTTCCATGAGTCTCGGATTTGCCGCCACGATTGTATCTTCCTGCCCTGTATCAGGATATACCATATAGCGGTAAGAAGCAGCCTGTCCGTATTTTTCCCACAGATATTTCTTGCCGTTTACATAAAGGGAGCAGTCATCATTAAAACAGACATACAGAAAGTCTGTGCACCATCCGAGACCATCCGCAAAATGAAACGACGGCGTGTCATATTTATCCAACTCCTTTCCGCAATGAGGACAGTTTGGAGCTTTCTCTAACTTCATTTTTTGCCTCCTTGTTGAACAGGCTTACTGCGAAAATTACAGCATGTCTATATGGTTAATTATAACTTATCAGTACGAAATTTGTCTTTGTAAGAGATGGAATAAGTCATACGATGGCAATATCCCTATCTATATGGGTGAAAGGGTATTCACGCATTTAACTTCTTTCGAATAAAGATTTCTGGTATTCCTCCCACAACCGCACTTTTGATATGCCTGAATCAATAAAATCCCACGGCAGTTTTTCTGAGAAGTCTTTATTCCTCATGACGTAAAAATCAGGGTCTATGCCTGTTTCAATACATGCCTTTTTCCAGTCATGCATTCTGAGCATTGCCTCCAGAGGTTTTGAGATCCGCCTGTCACCCATAGAGAAAAGACCCTGCATGTAAGCATATTTAGGGACATCGTGGAATACTTT
The DNA here is from genome assembly GCA_003535475.1 of Nitrospiraceae bacterium. Taxonomy (GTDB): domain Bacteria; phylum Nitrospirota; class Thermodesulfovibrionia; order Thermodesulfovibrionales; family UBA1546; genus UBA1546. Next base: position 801 of record DOHC01000279.1, on the reverse strand, counting down.
TATTCCTCTTATCGGCAGCAGAGAACTCTTTATTACCTTAAGCCTCTTTTTTACAATCTCAATCTTTTCCATGCCGTGCCATTGAAATGGAGTAAACGGTTTTGGCACGAATGTGCTTAAGGTCAGAACTATGTTTCCTTTTTTTGATATGTCTCTTATCTTTTTTACAAGGCTTACAATGCCTTTAATGTCATCATCATTCTCTGTAGGAAGTCCGACCATAAAATAAAGTCTGAGCTTTTCCATGCCCTCAGAAAATATAAGCCTTGATGTTTCAATGATGTCATCCTCTGTTATCTTCTTGTTAATGACCCTTCTCATCCTCTCTGTTCCTGCCTCAGGCGCTATTGAGACACTCTTGTGTTTTTTCAACAGACCAATAAGTTCTGCGCTTTTTCTGCTTGCCCTAAGCGATGTGATAGAAAAATCTACGCCTTCTGTTTTAAGAACTTCAGTGATATAAGGATAATCTGTGAGGGAAGGGCCGATGAGTCCGATTCTTTCTGTGATCTTCAGAGCATTATTAATCTCTTCTTTTATTGCGGGCATCTCCTTTTTTCTTGCCGGGCTGTAAATATGTCCTGCAACGCAGAACCTGCATTTCCAAGGACATCCCCTCATCGCCTCAATGAGATACATATCAGAAAACTCTGTTTCAGGTGTAACTATTGATTGTCTGAATCTGTGAGCAGAGATATCTTTGATGTACCGCCTCTTTATTTTTTCAGGGGCTCCATCCAATGCCTCCCTCTGAAGAATTCCACCTGATAATTCCACCATCCCCCCTTTAGTAAAGGGGGG
>DOHC01000217.1 GCA_003535475.1 Nitrospiraceae bacterium | reverse complement strand
CCGATTAAATCGGGGAATGACAAAGACTATTTTCATGCCCCTTTGTGAGCCCAATGCTCGTGTGGGTTTCATGTGTAATATTAAAGTATCTATGAGAGAGTGTCAAGAATTGCCTCTTCTCTCTGGAATAAAAAAAGATGTTGCATTTATAATATAACATCATGCTGGAAACTCTTCGTGAAATTGACACATCTCTGTTTCATCTGATAAACAGAGGCCTGCAGAACATTATTTTTGATGTCTCTATGCCAATCATTACCGACAAATACTATTTCATCATTCTGGCGTTGATGATTTACATGGCATTAACACATAAAAAAAAGGCTGTAATCCCGATAGTCCTAACAATCATATCCATAGCGCTATCTGACCNNTGGACAGCAAATATGCTGAAGCATCTTGTTGAGAGAATACGGCCATGCCATACATTGGAAGGTGCCCGGCTGCTTGTAGGCTGCACTAATTCTTTTTCCATGCCGTCAAACCATGCTGCAAATTCATTCGCAATTATACTTGCCTTATCCTATATATCAGGGAAATGGGTGCGCTGGACAGCGCTAATAGCGGCTTTACTCGTAGGCTTCTCAAGGGTGTATATCGGGGTCCATTATCCGTCTGATGTACTTGTCGGAGCATTGACAGGCATTGCAGTCTCTCTCCTTGTAATCAAGTTTTATGAATGGACATCTGTAAGATACAAGTCTAAACCCTACACCACCGCGCTTCTAATATCTCTGCTGGGTCTAAGCCTTTTCCGCATTTATTACGTCACACACGGTGTTATTGACCTGAGTCCTGACGAGGCCNNTACTACTCAAAGGGCCCAATGATTGCTTACCTCATAGCCATTGGCACAGCTATATTCGGAGACAATGTATTTGGCATACGGATAATGGCTGTCGTATCCTCCGCGCTGAGCAGTATCTTTCTTTACCTGCTTGGCAAAAAACTTTTTGACGAGCGGACAGGTGTGGCAGCCGCGTTATTAATGCAGGTTATCCCGCTTTATTCTGCATACGGAGTGCTTTTTACCATAGATTCGCCGTTTATATTTTTCTGGGTATTATCGCTTTATTTGTTTTACAGAGCAGTAGAGCAAAAGAGCAATAGAGCAGCACTCAACAGTCAAATTCCCCCCTGCCCCCCTTTATCAAAGGGGGGTGAGGGGGGATTATGGCTTCTCCTCGGTATTTCCATTGGTTTTGGTCTTCTCACAAAATACACAATGGCATTCTTTTACATCTGCGCATTGCTTTTTCTTCTCGCCTCAAAGCAGCACAGAAACATTCTCCTTACAAAACAGCCCTATATAAGCCTTGCTTTAAGCCTTATTATCTTCAGCCCTGTTATTATCTGGAATGCAGCTCATGACTGGGTCACTTTAAAACATACAGCAGGACAGGCGCATATCAGCGGTCAGTCTACGACCAATTGGTGGTCAGTGATCAGTGATCAGTGGTTAAAGAACTTCTCTGAATTCTTAGGCTCTCAGGTCGGGGTCATTACACCGATTCTCTTTGGCATGATGTTTTACGCTGTCTTTAAACTCAAAACTCTCACCTCGGTGAGTCGCCTGTGGCGACAAAACTCAAAACTCAGCGAGTCGCCTGTGGCGACAAAACTCAAAACTGACTTTCTCTTCTGGTTTTCCATCCCCATAATTGCCTTCTTCCTGCTGAAGAGTTTTCACGGCAAGGTGCAGGCAAACTGGGCGCTGCCTGCTTATGCAGCCGGGTTTATTGCCTTTTCTGGTGTGTTCATCAGCAGATGGGAAGGCATAAAAAAATGGATTCGGTGGACAGTAATTGCCGGTGTTTTTATCTCACTGTTAATCACTGTAACCGCACACTATCCTGCCATTCTGCAGCTGCCCCCTAAATTGGATCCGACAGCAAGGACAAGGGGATGGAAAGAACTCGGCATAGAGGTAAGCATAGTATCTGACGAACTCTCAAAAAAGGGGCATTTCTTTATCATTTCCGACAAATATCAGGTCTCAAGCGAGCTTGCCTTCTATGTAAAGGGACAGCCCATTACATACTGCGTTAATCTTGGAAGAAGAATGAACCAGTATGACCTATGGACTGGATTTAACAACCTCGTCAATTTTAATGCTGTTTTTGTTACAATAGACGATGTGCAAATGCCTGAAACAGTTGGATCGGCATTTGACAGGTGTGAAAAGCAGATCTTTACTGTTTTTAGCAAGGATAAAAAACTCAGAGACTACTCTATATTCACATGCTACAACTTTAAAGGGATGCCGCAGAAAGGGATAAACAGCTACTGATGAAAGTTTCTGTTGTAATACCTTTATATAACGAAGAAGAAAACATAGCCATCCTCCACCAGAGGCTTAAAGAGACGCTTGACCGTCTTGGATCCGACTATGAAATAATCTATGTTGACGATGGAAGCTCTGACAGAACATTAGCAGGACTTGAAGGAATCCAGGCAGAAGACAAGAAAGTCGTTGTGCTCAGCCTGAGAAGAAATTTCGGGCAGACAGCAGCCTTTGCAGCAGGCTTTGATTTCGCAAGAGGAGATATAGTAATCACAATGGACGGAGACCTCCAGAATGACCCGGCTGACATTCCTAAACTTCTTGACTTGATAAAAGACAATGACCTTGTAAGCGGATGGCGGAAAAAAAGAAAGGACGCATTTATTACAAGACGTCTGCCTTCAATACTTGCAAACTGGATTATAAGCAAGGTAACCGGCGTTAAACTGCACGACTACGGCTGTTCTCTCAAGGCGTACAGGAGGGAAGTCATCAAGAATTTGAAATTATACGGCGAAATGCACAGGTTCATACCTGCAGTTGCAAGCTGGTACGGAGTCCGCGTGGCAGAGGTAGAGACGACTCATTATCCAAGGCTCAGAGGAAAGTCAAAATATGGGCTGTCGCGGACAATGAAAGTAATTCTTGACCTTATAACCGTTAAATTCCTTCAGAGTTTTTCAACAAAGCCTCTGCAGTTCTTCGGCCCTATCGGATTATTCAGCGGCGCAGCAGGGTTTCTAATATCCCTTTACCTCAGCATAGAGAAAATATTCATCGGAAAACCAATGGGAGGAAGGCCTCTGCTCCTTTTAGGAATTTTATTAATAATCGTAGGAATACAGTTAATCGGCATGGGGCTATTGGGTGAAATGCTCGTGAGGGTATATCACGAAAGCCAGAGAAAACCTATTTACGTAATCAAGAAAATCATTGGCGCGGAAACTGAATAAAATACTTCTCTTCATACTAAAGCTCGCTGTAAGCTCCAGCCTGCTTTATTTTGTCCTGTCAAATACAGGTGTCGAAAAGGTATTTGCAATCATTAAAACCATAAACCCTCTTGCTTTTATCGGTGTAATATTTATATATATTGCTTCTATATACGTGTCATCAATAAGGTGGAGGCTTCTGCTGCCTGAGGAATTCAAGGGGAAAAGACTTTTCTCTTTTTACCTTATCGGCTCTTTCTTTAACACATTTCTTCCGGGCATTGTCGGCGGAGATGCCGTAAAAACCTATTATCTTTATAAGGAGACAAACAAAGGCAGCCTCAGTTTTGCCTCTGTTTTCATGGACAGATACATAGGTTTCATAGCGCTTATGACTATAGCGCTTATATCTTTTGCAGCAGGATTTAAATATGTAAAGGGATCTTTAATTGAATGGCTCCTGCCAACCATAGTCCTGTTATTTCTTATTGGAAGCTTCGCGATATTCAGGCTCCGCCTCGGCAAAGGAATAAAAGCGCTTTCAGAGTTTTACGGTCATTTTAGCGAATACAGAAGTCAGAAGATGGTGATTATAAAAACACTTATGCTCTCATGTGCAATTCAGGTAATGGCAATCTTATCCATGTATATAATTGCTCTGGGGCTCGGACAGCATATTTATCTCTCATATTTTTTTATTTTTTTCCCTATAATAATAACAATCTCTACGCTGCCGGTTTCCATCTCAGGAATCGGGCTGAGAGAGGGAGCGTTCGTCCTCTTATTCGGCATGGCAGGAGTTAAACCTGAAATGGCAACAGCGATGTCGTTTGCATGGTTCTTATCCACTGCATCCGGCGGGCTTGCAGGGCTTTTTGAATATTTAAGACTAAAAACATAACAGGAAGGATGGTTTTTAAATGACCGGCAAGGTTGTGGCAATCAATGTAAGCGGCAAAAAAGGCATGCGTAAAAAGACAGTTAAAGAGGCGGTTATAAAAACAGACTACGGCATTGAGGGTGATGCTCATGCCTCATCCGAGTGGCACAGGCAGGTCAGCCTTCTTGCGCTTGAAAGCATCAAAAAAATGCAGGCGCTGGGCCTGGATGTAAAACCGGGTGATTTTGCAGAAAACATAACAACCGAAGGCATCAACCTGCCTGAACTTCCCATAGGCACAAGGATGACAATTGGCGAAGTTGAAGCAGAGGTAAGCCAGATAGGCAAGGAGTGTCATACGCGCTGCGCCATATATTATCAGGCAGGTGACTGCGTTATGCCAAAAGAAGGCATATTTGTAAAAGTAATTAAAGGCGGAAAAATCAAAGAAGGAGACGAAATCAAAATTTAAAATTTAAAATTAAAAATAAATGACTTCCATAATTTTGAATTTTGATTTTTGAACTTTTAATTTATTTTATGATTACGGTTGCAATTTTGACATTGAGCGATAAGGGTTCAAGGGGCAAGAGAGAGGACTTGAGCGGCGCTGCTATTGCAGACATATTAAAAAACATAGGCGCAACAGTTGCTCATTATGACATCCTGCCCGATGAAAAGAGCATGATAAAAGAAAAGCTTATTGAATATTCCGGTAAGGTTGATCTGATACTTACAACAGGCGGCACGGGTCTTTCACCAAGGGATGTTACTCCTGAGGCAACTCTCGAAGTAATCGAGAGGGAGATACCCGGCATTGCAGAGGCAGTCAGAAGTGAAGGTTTAAAGAAAACAAAGAGGGCTATGCTGTCAAGAGCAGTGGCTGGTGTGAGGAGCAGGACATTGATAATAAATCTTCCCGGCAGTCCAAGGGCTGTAAAAGAGAATCTTGAAGTCATAATTGATGTAATCCCTCATGCGATTGAGAAGATAAAGGGAGACACATCGGAGTGTGCGAGATGAACGATATCTCTTTCACATTAGCATTCTTGGCCGGCATATTATCATTTCTTTCGCCGTGTGTCCTGCCGCTCGTTCCTTCTTATGTCTCGTTTATAACAGGCATGTCCTTTGAAGACCTGACAGGAAGCACGGACAGGAAGCGGGTGCGGAATCTTACAATCAGAAACTCGCTTGTATTCATAGCAGGATTCTCTGCCGTATTCATTGCTCTCGGTGCATCATCATCCGCTGCAGGTCAGATTCTATTCCAGTATCAGGAGTGGATAAGGATCATCGGGGGGATACTCATTATAATCTTCGGCCTTTTCATAGCAGGTTTTCTTAAGCTTGATTTTTTGATGCGGGAAAGAAAGGTGCATCTTGGCGGCAAACCTGCCGGATACATCGGGACATTTGCTATCGGCATGACATTTGCCGCAGGATGGACTCCGTGCATAGGCCCTATCCTCGGCTCAATCCTTCTGTTTGCAAGCGCAAAAGGCTCTGCTATTGAGGGAATAAAACTGCTTTCCGTATATTCGCTCGGGCTTGGAGTGCCTTTCCTTATCTCATCGCTTGCCATAAACAGCTTCTTGAGTTATTCCAAAAAACTCCAGAGGCACATGCGGGTAATAATGATCAGCAGCGGCATCCTTCTGATTGCATTCGGCGTAATAATGCTCTCTAACAGGCTGAAGGACATTGCAGGGCTTTTCCCCGACTTCGGAATAAAATTCTAAAGCAGATGTTTCTCCAAAACAGAACGCGGAATCGCTCCTTCACGAACTATTCTTATGCTTTTCTCTGTCACATCCACTATTGTTGACGGCAGGCCTCCGGCAGTCCTGCCTCCGTCTATCACTATATCTATCTCTTCGCCAAAATACCTTATGATTGCATCCGCATCGTCAGCAGGCGGCATTCCTGAAAGATTCGCGCTCGTTGCTGTAATTGGAAATCCTGCCTCTCTTACAAGATGAAGCGCTGCTGATTCTCCCGGAATTCTTACTGCAATCCTGCCTGTGTTCGCAGTAAGATATGATGACAAGTCACTTTTTGCCTTCAGGAGCAGCGTTAACGGCCCGGGCCAGAACTTATCCATGAGTGATTCGGCTGTCTCATTAACAGATGCAGCAATCCTTGACAGGGATTCTCTGTCGCCTATAATCAATGGCATCGGTTTTTCTTTAGTCCTTTTCTTTAATTCATAAAGCTTCCTGAGAGACGCCTCCTTATCAAACTTTACTCCAAGACCATAAAACGTTTCTGTGGGAAAGGCAACGATTCCTCCGTTATTAAGGATTTCAACTGCCCTTTCGAGTACCTCGCTTAGATTTTTATCATTAATTTTTATAAGCATAGATTTTATTACTTATCCAGCGGACTCCTCACACCGAGAATGTTCTTGGTAGCCACATGTGTATAGATCATAGTGGTCTGAATACTTGTGTGCCCAAGAAGCTCCTGAATAGTCCTGATGTCATAGCCGCTTTCAAGAAGGTGTGTGGCAAAGCTGTGGCGAAGCGTGTGGACAGATGCTTGTTTTGTTATCCCTGCTTTCATTACAGAAATTTTAAATGCTCTCTGCAGCGCGTCATGATAGACATGGTGACGGCGAATTACATTAGTTCTTGGCTCCATTGAAAGGGTCTGGGACGGAAATAGCCAGAACCATTGTACATGCTCACTAATTAGGTA
>DOHC01000020.1 GCA_003535475.1 Nitrospiraceae bacterium | reverse complement strand
TCCTTGTCCTTATGTTTATGAGGATGCCAGCGGCAATGAAGTTTGAGAGAAGCGCTGTGCCGCCGTAGCTCATAAAAGGCAGGGGAATGCCGACTACAGGCATAATGCCGAGAGTCATGCCTACATTTATGAAAAAGTAAGTTGAAAACATGGCTGTTATTCCAGCAGCGAGGAGCCTGCCGAATTCATCTTTTGCCTTTAATGCAGTATCAAGCCCCCTGAGAATTAAGGCGAGGTAGATAAGCAGAAGGAAAATGCTTCCAACAAGCCCCCATTCCTCTGCGAATACTGCAAAGATAAAATCAGTCTGTTTCTCTGGAAGAAACCTGAACGGCCCTTGTGTTCCCTTCAGGTAGCCTTTTCCAAGAATACCGCCTGAGCCTATTGCAACCTTTGACTGGTTTATGTGATAGCCGATACCTGCAGGATCTGCCTCAGGTTCCATGAATGCAACAATCCTGTTTTTCTGATAATCTTTCAGCCCTTCCCACATTATGTTGCCGATGAATGGGATTGACAGCGCTCCGATTATAATCAGAAGTACGACAACTTTTTTTTGCAGTCCCTTCACAATGCTGAGCGATAAAAACATTATTAATAGAACAACTGCGGTGCCGAGGTCCGGCTGCTTGAGCAAGATTATCAGCGGGATAAACGTGAACGCCAGAAAAATTTTTATAAGAGAGGTCAATCCCATTGTGCCTCTGAGTTCCAGGAAATGCCGCGCTATGACTATTATGAACATTAGCCTGAATATTTCGGACGGCTGAAAAGAAAGCGGCCCGATGGTCAGCCATCTTTGCGCTCCCATGCCTGTCTTCCCTGCGAAGAGGACAACTAAAAGCAGGACTACGCCTGCCGCATATACTGGATAAGCAAATCTGCTCATCCAGATATAATCAAAACTCACGATAAAAAACAGCGCTGTGATTCCAATCAGGAACCAGTAGATTTGCTTTATGTGATAATTTGGCTGTTCATGAGGAAGCAAGGGGCGTGTAGCGCTATAGATTGTCATTATGCCTATAACAGACAGAAGGATCACTATGAAGAAGGTGCCCCAGTCAAAATTTTTAACCAATCGTCTGTTTATTCGCATCTGTGTCCGAAATACCTCTCGCCCCTCATTCCCCGACTCGATCGGGGAATCCAGTCTTTTTTTCTGGATTCCGCATCAAGTGCGGAATGACAAATTATGAAACCCTTAAAAATCAAGGGGTTAAATAACTATTTTCGGGTCAATGACATACGGGTTAACTATAGAAATAGGAGTTTATTTTTAATTTTCCATTCTTAATTTTTCACTTTTCAGATACGCTTCTATTGCCAGCTTTGCAATAGGAGCTGCGGCTCCGCCGCCGTGGCCGCCATGCTCAACAAAAACACATAATGCAATCGCAGGTTTTTCTACAGGCGCAAATGCCACAAACCATGCATGGTCACGAAATTTTTCAGGCAGGTGATGTGAACTTTTCCTTATGCTCACTACCTGCGCTGTGCCTGTTTTCCCTCCAACAGCTGCAATAGATGATTTTGCCGCGCCGCCTGTCCCGCCGCTTTCATTTACAACGCCATAAAGGCCGTCTCTTATAAGGGCAAGAACCTGAGGTTTTATATCCACACTCGCAACAGGCTGTAACGGCGCCTCTGCCTTAACCATCACAGGCCTGTATATTAAACCTCCATTGGTAACCACGCTCATAAGTTGAGCCATCTGCATTGGTGTGGCGGCTACATAACCCTGACCTATGGCTGCATTGAATGTCTCACCGAGATACCACTGCTGGTTTCTCTTCTCATGCTTCCACTTGGTGTCCGGTATCAGTCCTGAGCGCTCTTTTACCAGTTGTAACCCTGTCTCGCTTCCGAGTCCGAATTTTCTTGCATACTCTGCAATTTTATCTATTCCGAGACGCTTTCCTACCTCATAAAAATAAACATCGCATGATTCAACTATAGCCCTGTGCAGAGAGACTGTTCCGTGTCCGCCCTTTTTCCAGCAGCCAAAGTGCCACTTCCCGTAATTTATGCCTCCAGTGCAGGTAAATTTTGTGTCGGGCGTGATTACTCCTTCATTGAGCGCTGCAATTGCTGTGACTATCTTAAATGTTGACCCTGGCGGATACTGGCTCTGGAGCGCCCTGTTAAGCATAGGCACTTTTTTATCCTGAATCAACGCTGCCCATTGACTGTAATTTACACCGCGCGCAAACAGGTTAGGGTCAAAAGACGGCCTGCTCACAAGCCCGAGTATCTCTCCTGTGTCAGGCTTCAAAGCAACCACTGCCCCAGCTCTCCCTGCAAATGCATCTTCCGCAGCCTTCTGAAGATTGATGTCAATGCTCAATTTTAAGTCTTCTCCCTTAACAGGGGACTTCTCCTGCAGAAGTTTTATCTCTCTCCCAAGGGCGTCAATTTCTATAATCCTTTCTCCGGGGATTCCACGCAAAGACCTGTCAAAAAGAAGTTCTGCGCCCCACTGCCCTATAAATGTCTCCGGCGGCACATCTTTGAATTCCGGATTTTTTGACTGGGAAGGGTTAAGCTTGCCGAGATACCCAATGAGATGGGCTCCAATATCTCCGTACAGATATTCACGGCTCATATCAATGTCAATTACCAATCCGGGGAAATCTGAGCGCCTTGCTTCTATTGCCGCTATTTCTTTGAACGTGAGTCCTTCTTTAAGTTTTACAGGCTCAAACGGACTTACTCCTTTTTTGTTTATTCTGGCATAAATATCACCGGCGTTAATTCCAAGAATATCAGCTAAATACTGGCTATTTACCTGTTTTAAATTCTCGGGCATGAGTGAAGCGTAAAAATATGGAGAATTTTTTACCAGTGGAGCGCCGTTTCTGTCATATATTATTCCCCTTGGAGCAGGGATTTTAATTATACGGAGCATGTTTCCCATAGATATTTTTCTGTATTCTTTTCCCTGAAGAACCTGAAGCTGCCACAGCCTGATTGCAAACAGTGCGAATAACCCAACAATGACATAACCTGCCAGCAATATCCTGTTTCTGCTGTTATTGTTCATTTTGAGGCCTCATGAATATGCCTAATAAAGAATTTATGAGTGCAGCGGTAAATATTATGGACATCGCGCTTGGAATAGAAGTAGGCATATGATCAAATAGGGTTTTAGAAAGGAATACAATTATGCCGTTGACGGCAGTCAATAGGGAAATGCCTATTACTCCAAAAACCGGCGTCCACCTGAAAAAACTTCCTGACATAAAAGCGGAAAGAAAGCCTACCATGCCTTTCCCTAAGATATTGGGGCCGAGGATGCCTCCGGAAAGACTGTCGCCTATAAGCCCTATAAATGAACCGAACAGCATGCCCTTGGTTTCTCCGTTCTTTAACCCGAAATAATAGGCGATGGCTGCTGCCAAATCAGGCCGTGCGCCAAAAATTGATAATCTGCTCTCAAGAAGAAACGCCGAGAATATGATGAGGAACAAAATAATTTTCT
>DOHC01000187.1:4103-4396 GCA_003535475.1 Nitrospiraceae bacterium | reverse complement strand
GATCGGCAAGGTAATCACTACCCTTAACCGTGTCAAAGGCGTGTTTTTCCCAGGTATCGTCTTTTGCGTTTGGATTGTTTGCGAGCGCCGCGTTTATTCCGCCCTGCGCGGCGATTGAATGGGACCGTATGGGGTAGACCTTTGAAAGAAGCCCTACATCATACTTATCACACAAACCAACTGCCGCCCGGAGTCCTGCAAGACCTCCACCTACAATGAGCACATCGTGATAAAGCATCATTACGACATTAAGAAGTAGATGTAAAGTAAGAAAGCTGAAAGGACAGATGCAA
>DOHC01000187.1:0-3983 GCA_003535475.1 Nitrospiraceae bacterium | reverse complement strand
TATGAAAGAGCCAGATGAACATGCTGTTTAAGAATAACAATAGTGATATGTTTTTTGTCAAGAAAATTTTTTAACAATCCTTGAAGTATCTACAAATTGCCTTGACTTTTGTTGACAAGGGAACGAATAATTAGATAAATTACGATATGAAGGACAAGATGGAAGAAAAACCGATAGAACAAGAAGATGATGAGATAAATTTACTGGATTATGTGAAGGTAATACTTAAACATAAAAGGCTTATATTCTGGATTATAGGGGTTACTGTTGTTTTAACAGCCATTATATCCCTTATTATGACGCCTATTTACGAAGCTAAGGCTGTTATTTTACCCATCGCAACCCAAGGTGAGAGAGTTGGGGTAAGCGCTATTGCTTCACAGTTTGGGCCTATTCCCCCGGAACAGTCAGGCGCATCGGAGATCGTAGGTCTGCTTAAAAGCAATAAAATTAGAGAAATGGTATTGAAAAGATATAAACTACTCCCTGTATTGTTAGAAGAAGGTTCACTGAAAGAAAAAACAGAAGATGAGATGGTATGGATGGGTTTGAGGTATCTCGAAGAGACATTGAAGATTAACCTCAAGCAAAAAGAGAATACAATCGAAATCTCAATGCAGTTTAAGGATCCAAAGATTGTGGCAGGTATTGTTAATTATATACTGAATGATCTAACCGATTACATGAGTAGTGAGACTCGCAGGGTCGCCGAGACGAACCAGAAATACCTTGAATCCCAGATTGATAAAACGGCGGACCCTTTTATTAAGACAAAGATCTATTCGCTTATAGCCCAGCAGATAGAGACTTCGGCCATGGCTGAGGCAAAGGAGAATTTTGCCTTTAAGATACTTGATCCGCCTAAGATTCCTGATAAAAGGATAAAGCCTAAAAGGAGAATAATGGTGATGACTTCCTTTGTGGTCTCCCTGTTCTTGGGTATTTTTATGGCTTTTGGGAAGGAATTCTTGGAGAAACAGAAAGAAGGACCGAATAGAAAGGAATGGGAAGATATTGTTAGACAGTGTGGTGGTTCATTTATAAAGGAAAAGTTCAAAAAATTGAAGGGCAAAGCAAAGGAAAAGAAAGAAAATATAATAAATTAGAAACGATAATCATTTTATATAAATTATACAAATCGACCAGGAGGATAGCGGAGTGAGAGGATTCATTCTAAATATAATATTAGTTATGTTTCTAATGATGCCTGGTGGCTTTGTTAGCGCTCAACAGCCGGCATCGCAGGCATCACCAACACAGGCGCCGGCAGCACAACAACCCGTGACACAACAACCCGTGACACAACAACCAATACAACCTCAGGTTGTCATACCCTCTCAACCAGCAACCCCACAGACAATACAACCGCAGTTAACCCCTCAGCAGGCAGAGACACTGAAAGGATTATCGCCAGATCAACAAAGGGCTATTCAGACAGAACTCGGTAAGACAGGAGGTATTTTGACTCCTGAGGCACTGGATGCCATAAAGAGTAAGCCTGAGTTTAAGGGTTTGACCACTGAGGAGATTGTAAAAGGTAAGGAAACGCTTGAGAAGAAAGGGATTGAAAAGAAGGAAGAGGTGGAAAAAAAGCCTTTTGAGATTGGTCCAGAAAAAAAGGTGATAGGGGCCGAAGAAGATAAAACACTTTTTGAGCGTTTCAGGACTATAGGTGGATATCAGGATATTTCGATGTCCATAAGACCCTTCGGTTATGAATTCTTTCGGGAAGCAGCGGTAAAGGTGGTGACAGACAGGAAGGATATACCGGTGCCCAGTAAATACATCATCGGACCGGGTGACGAGGTAAAGATACTCCTCTGGGGCAGGGTAAACGCACAATACAACCTTATTGTTGATAGAAACGGGAATATAACCATCCCCCAGATTGGCCCGATTCAGGTTGCAGGTATGGCTTTTGAGGATATGTCAAAACACCTTATCAAGCAATCGGAACAGATTGTTGGAGGAAACATTGATATCACCATGGGTTCCTTGAAGACAATCCCTATTTTTGTTCTCGGTGATGTGCGAAGACCGGGCGCCTATACGGTCGGTTCCTTTGCAACGACAACAGATGCGCTTTTAATAGCAGGTGGGCCAACAGGTATAGGCTCGATGAGAAATGTACAACTAAAAAGAAAAGGCAAGGTTGTAAAGACCTTTGACCTCTATGACCTGTTTTTGAAGGGGGATAAGTCAAATGACAAGATACTCGAAGCAGGTGACGTGGTCTTTGTGCCAGTTGCAGGTCTGCTTGTCGGCATAGCGGGAAATGTCAAAAGACCTGCAATTTATGAACTAAAAGGCAGGTATGACCTTCAAAACCTTTTTGACCTGGCAGGCGGTATTATCCCAACAGCATATACACAGCAGATACAGGTTGAAAGAATTATCAAAAACGAAAAGCAGGTAATTGTCGACATTGACGATAAGCACCTCTTAAAGGCAAAGGATTTTCTACTTCAGGACGCAGACCTTGTGAAGGTATTTAATATAGTTGATAAAGAAACCAATGTGGTTTTTGTAAACGGAAATGTGAAGCGTCCAGGTAAATATGAATATAAAACAGGTATGCGCATCTCCGATGTTATAAAAGATTCAACGGATTTGCTACCAGAGACGCACTATGAATATGCCCTCATTAAAAGATTGGTACCACCGGACTTAAGGCCAGAGCTTATCCCTTTTAATCTCGGTAAGTTCATATTTGATAAAGATGTAGCCAACAATATAGAGTTAAGACCGCAAGATATCATTTATGTGTTCTCAAAATGGTTTTTTAAAGAAAAACCTTTTGTGACCGTTGAGGGAGCGGTAAGAAAGGGTGGTAAGTTCGACCTTGTCGATAATTTCAAGGTGAAGGATGCTATTTTGGCAGCAGGTGATTTGTCAAAGGAGGCATACGTTAAAAAAGCAGAGATAATCCGTTTAAACCATAAAAGGGAGTATGAATCAATATATTTTGATGTTGAAAAGGCAATGACCGGTGACCCATCGAACAATATCATGCTTAAGGATGAGGACAGAATAATAATACATTCAATTACAGGATACATCTACAGACAGACTGTATCAGTTGATGGCGCTGTGCCAAAACCAGGAACCTATCCCTATATCGAGAACATGACTGTAAAGGATCTCGTATTCGCTGCAGGGAACCTCTTGGAATCCGCATACCTCGAAGAAGCAGATGTTTCTTGCCACGTTGTTCAAAGTGGTAAAAGTGTAATAGAGTATTACCGGATCAATTTAAAAAAGGCCTTGGAAGGTGATAGAGAGCATAATCTTGTGCTAAAGCCGTACAACAGACTTTTTGTAAAACAGATTCCGAGATGGAGGGAAGAGCAATTTGTCTCAGTAACCGGAGAGGTAGGATTCCCTGGTAAATATATAATAAAGAAAGGTGAAACGTTATCCTCACTGATAGAAAGGGCCGGAGGATACACGGATAAAGCTTATCTGAGGGGTGCGGTATTTACGCGGGAGCGGGTCAGGGAGCTTCAGCAGAAGAACCTCGAAGAGATCAGTACCAGGCTTGAACGTGAACTCCTTTCCTCGAGCGCTGGTGAGATGGGCACGACAACCTCTTCGGAAGAGTTGGCTGCGAAAAGGGCTGAGTATGCGCAGAAGCAGAAATTTGTTAGTACATTAAGGAGCCTGAAGGCAACCGGCAGGTTCACCATACGGCTCGCCCACCTTCGTCTGCTGAAAGGCAGCGAGTATGATATAGAGCTTGAGGAAGGCGATACCCTTTATATCCCGTCGACAATTAACGTTGTGAATGTTGCAGGTTCCACGATGTTCCAGGGAAGCTTCCTGTATTCTGACAATCTCAGCTACAAGGACTATATAGGCATGTCGGGCGGATATACGAGGAATGCGGACGAGGACAATATCTTTATCTTGAAAGTGGACGGCTCTGCGATGAAGCCAAAGAGCTCGATCTTCTGGAATTCCAACCGGTCCAGGTGGGAGCTGGC
>DOHC01000315.1 GCA_003535475.1 Nitrospiraceae bacterium | reverse complement strand
ATGCTTCAAAATTATAATAATCAAGCTCAACCTGCGGCCCCTCTTCAATGCCAAAACCCATCGAAACAAAAATATCTTCAATCTCTCGCAGAACTTTATTTATCGGATGTTCTCTGCCTATAGGCGTGTATTTGCCAGGAAGCGTTACATCTATTGTCTCTGATGAAAGTCTCTTTTTAAGGTCTGCGTTACTCAGAGCAGCTTCTTTTAAGTCGATCTCGTTTTCAACGAATCCTTTAAGCTCATTTACCGCTTTTCCAAAAGACCGTTTTTCTTCAGCAGGCATCGTAGAAAGGTTTTTAAGCTGAGCTGTCAGTAATCCCCTTTTCCCGAGGTATTTAATCCGCACCTGCTGAAGCTCAGCCATAGACGCAGCCTTATCTAATTCGATGAGAAACGCTTTTTTAAAAGAGTCTGTGTCAAGCATTTGGTGAGCTGCCGCCTCTTTTATGCAGCAAGATTTTTCTTAACTGACTCTGTGAGTTCGCTGAATGCCTCTGGATCATTGTAAGCCATATCAGCCAATGCTTTCCTGTTTAGAGCAATCTTTGCTTTTTTGACCCCTGTAATAAATTGACTGTAAGTCAAACCTGCTGCCCTGACAGCCGCATTGATTCTTATAATCCAGAGAGACCTGAACTCGCGTTTTTTTACCTTGCGGTCTCTGTAAGCATACTGCAGCGCCTTGTCAACCGCTTCTGTTGCTATCCTGAACAGTCGGCTCTTTGCGCTATAATAGCCCTTTGCCTGTTCAAGAACTTTCTTTCTTCTTTGTCTTGTTTTAAATCCACCTTTAGCCCTTGGCATTTTAATCCTCCTGTCTGTAAGTGAAAAGTTAGAAGTTAAAAGTGAAAAGTTTAAAACTCTCAACTTATAACTTTCAACTCTTAACTTTATCTACATATATGGTAAAAGTTTTTTTATGTTGCTGTGCTCTGACTTTGAAACGAGAGTCGCAGTCCTTAGCTTTCTTGTTCTTTTTGAGGGTTTGCCTGTAAGGATGTGGCTTTTATAAGCCTTGCTCCTCTTTATTTTTCCTGTGCCTGTAACCTTAAATCTCTTTGCCGCCCCTCTATGTGTTTTAATCTTTGGCATTTTTACCTCCTAAAAACAAATTCAAAATTTAAAAATCAAAATTTAAAAATATTGAACTCATTTATTTTTAATTTTAAATTTTGATTTTTACTTGCTGCTTGGTCCAATCACCATGGTAATGTGATTACCTTCAAGTTTTGGCTTCATCTCTATATTAAACTTGCCGGGCAGCATCTGTGTCAGCTTTTCGAAAACCATCAGTCCAAGCTCCGGCCTTGCCATCTCTCTTCCCCTGAAGAACATCATCACCTTAGCCTTATGCCCCTCATCCAGAAAACGCCGTATATTCCTTACTTTCAACTCCAGATCGTGTGTGCCTATCTGAGGCCTTATCTTTATCTCTTTTATGTCAATCTTTTTGCTTGGAGCCTGTTTTTTGCTCATCTGGTATTTATATTTACCAAAATCAAGCAGCTTGCAGACTGGCGGATTTGCCTCAGGCGATACCTCCACCAGATCAAGTTCTCTTTGGTCAGCAAGTTCTAAAGCCTCTCTGACAGAAACAATACCCGCCTGTTTACCATCAGCGTCAATGAGCCTGACTTCCTTTGCCCTTATCTGTTCGTTTACCCTTATGTGTTTGCTTATACTTTCACCTCCGTTTTTATTTGCAAAACATAACGCCTTACGCGTACTGAATCATATACATTATACATTTAATGCCTGCTTCCTATTTCAGTCTTTATCATCCCTATAAGCGCGTCTATTGTAAACGAGCCCATGTTTTCACCATTGCGCTTTCTTACTGTCAGCTTGTTCTCATCTAATTCTTTGTCGCCTATTATAACCAAATAAGGCACTTTTCTGATAGTGGCTTCTCTGATTTTATATCCGATTTTTTCGTTTTCAAGATTGGCCTCAATCCTGATTCCGTTAAGCTTTAAGGCGTCGGCAGTTTTTAATGCATAATCTGAATGTCTTTCCGCAATTGTGAGTATTGCAATCTGAACAGGCGCAAGCCATAATGGGAATGCACCGGCGTAATGCTCTATTAGAATTCCGAAAAACCTTTCAAGCGAGCCCATAAGGGCGCGGTGGATCATTATAGGCCTGTGGTCTTTTCCATCGCTTCCCCTGTAAGTTATATCAAACCTCTCAGGGTTGTTAAAGTCAACCTGAATTGTGCTGCACTGCCATGACCTGTTCAATGAGTCTTTTATCTTTATGTCTATTTTCGGGCCATAGAAAACGCCTTCGCCCGGATCTACCTGGTATGACAGCCCTTTTTTCTCAAGCGCCTGTTTCAGGGCATTTGTTGACCTTTCCCAATTTTCAAGTGTCCCGACATATTTCTCAGGCATGGTTGAAAGGTAAACATCATATGAATCAAAGCCGAATGTCTTAAGAATAAAAAGCGTGAAGTCAAGGATGCTCGATATCTCGCTTTCTATCTGGTCTTCCCTGCAGAATATGTGTGCGTCATCCTGTGTAAAACCCCTGACTCTCAAAAGCCCGTGGAGCACACCTGAACGCTCATACCTGTAAACTGTTCCAAGCTCTGCATACCTGATTGGGAGTTCCCTGTAACTCCTGAGAGAACTTCTGTAGATGTTTATGTGAAACGGGCAGTTCATAGGCTTGAGTTCGTATTCTATGCCTTCTATTTCCATCGGTGAATACATATTTTCTCTGTAGAAATCAAGATGCCCGCTCCTCTGCCAGAGGTTAAGCTTTGCTATGTGCGGCGAATAGAGGAGATTATAACCGGCTTTGTAATGTTCATCCCTCCAGAAGTCCTCTATAGTTTTTCTTATAATTGCGCCGTTAGGATGCCAGAGGATTAATCCCGGCCCGATATCTTCGCTGATGCTGAAAAGGTCAAGTTCTTTGCCGAGTTTTCTGTGGTCTCTTTTTTTGACCTCTTCAAGAAAAGCAAGATAGTCTTTTAAGTCTTTTTCCGTATAGAAGGCTGTTCCATAAATTCTCTGGAGCATCTTATTTTTTTCACTTCCGCGCCAGTATGCGCCTGCAATGCTGAGGAGCTTGAACGCCTTAATAAAACCCGTTGCCGGAACGTGGGGGCCCCTGCACAGGTCTACAAATCCTCCCTCTTCATATACGGATACCTCATCATCTGCAATCTCCGAGAGGATCTCTACTTTGTAATCCTCGCCCATTTTTTTAAACAACTCTATCGCATCTTTCCTCGGCATAGTTTTTCTTGTAAACGGGTTATCTTTTTTTATTAGTTCTTTCATTTTGTTTTCTATCAAACCAAGGTCTTCAGGCGTAAAAGGCCGGTCCATATCAAAATCATAATAAAAACCCTCGTCTGTTGCCGGGCCTATTGCAAGTTTTACAGCAGGAAAAATCTCCCTTACGGCATGCGCCATGATATGGGATGCACTGTGCCTGTAAATCTCCCTGCCTTCGGGTGAGTCAAAGTTGACAGCGTTAAGTTTAATCTTCATTCTCCTTTAAAATTCAAAATAAATCTATAGTGAAAATCAGTGAATAATATACAAGAACTATACAGTTACAGTCAATAAACAGGAAGCGTTGTTCTTTTGGAACTTCACCCCGTTAGAAAAACTTTACCTTTCTGACGGGGTTCACAGAGAGCCTCAATAAATAAAAAAGGGAAACAGAGATTCTGTGTCCCCTTTTTTATTTTATTGTTTTATGGAAGAACCTACATTTCCTTTAGAGTAACTGCTCCTGTTGAACAGACGCTTACGCAGGTCTCGCAGCCTTCGCACAGGTCTGCCTGATAAGGGTTTGCCTTTCCGCCCTCCATCTTGAATACTCCGACAGGACAATTGTTAGCGCATTCCTCGCAACCCTCACACTTATCTGCATCTACTGTTACTAACCACATTTAAACACTCACCTCCTTAGAAAGTTGTACATCTCAATATAAATAATAAAATAAAATTGCCCAAAAAATCCACTGAATTTTTGATCTTCATACAGAGCTTTTTCACGGGATAAAGAAGGAGTAGGCTTCAAAATGCTATAGTTAGACAAATGGGTTTTTAATCAGAATCCCTTCAATCGTTTGCCCGCTGTTCAGATCTTCCGTCAATATTATGTCTGCATTTGCTTCATAAGCTGCAACAACTATCAGAGCATCCCAGAATGAAATGCGATATTTTTCTTCAATTTCTGAAGCCCTGATAATCGAAGAAGGTGTGTTTCCTCTGATATCCCAACAGAGATATGATCTGATAAGCTCCCTTGCTTCAAGAGGGGTTATAGGCATTGGAATCTTCTTTGTGACATTTACGTAAAACTCCTGTAGTACCTGGCTGCTCATTATACCTGTTCTCTTGTCCCAAAGATCCTTAACAATCTCAACTGCTATCCCATGTTTTTTCCCGGCATGTGGACAAGGGTAATCTGACGCAGTTTGGCCGTGCTATGAGGCAGTTAGGGATTGAGATGATACCAGGGGCTTATTCACCTGAGGCCCGGGGACGCTCTGAGCGGGCATTTCGTACTCATCAGGAGCGGCTCGTTAAAGAGCTTGCCGTTGCCGGTATCACCGGCATGAAGAAGGCCAATGCATATATCCGTAGCATTTACCTGCCTGCCTTTAACGAAGAGTTTTCCGTGCCCCCAGAGGAAGCAGCCAGCATGTTTGTCTCATGGGCAGGAACTACAGTTGAAGACATTCTCTGTGAACACTATGAGCGTACCGTAGGTAACGACAACTGTGTCAGATTC
>DOHC01000004.1 GCA_003535475.1 Nitrospiraceae bacterium | reverse complement strand
ATCAGAGCCGATAAATAGACTTGTCAGGAACATCTTCTTAGGTTATACTACATAAAATTCGCTGCTAATTTTTCTTATGCGTATAGAAAAAATCGAACTCATAGGTTTTAAGTCTTTCTCCGAAAGAACTGCGTTTAATCTCCATCCCGGGATTACGTGCATAGTCGGGCCCAACGGCTGCGGGAAGAGCAATGTGGTGGATGCATTCCGGTGGGCTTTGGGCGAGCAAAGCGCAAAGAGCCTGCGGGGGGAAAAGATGGAGGAAGTGATATTCAACGGCTCTTCAACAAAAAAACCCAAAGGGATGGCAGAGGTAACGCTTGTTGTATCAGGCATGGGAGACCCGACGCAGGACAATGGCAATGACCCGCAGAACTTCACATCTGTGACAAGACGGCTCTACAGATCCGGCGAGAGCGAGTATATGGCAAACAAATCCGTATGCAGGCTTAAGGACATAAAAGACCTGTTCCTTGACACAGGTCTGGAAGTTAAGAGCTATTCCATACTTGAACAGGACAGGATAGCAGCCATACTCAATTCCAAACCGCAGGACAGAAGGTTCATCATAGAGGAAGTTGCAGGCGTGATGAAATACAAAGTCAGGAAGACAGAGGCTCAAAATAAGCTTGAGGCGTCAAGATTAAACCTGCAGAGGATAAATGATATAGTCACGGAGGTAAAAAGGCAGATAAATGCGCTGGACCGTCAGGCAAAAAAGGCTGAGAGGTATAAGAAACTCTCGGCAGAGACGAGGACAATAGAACTCAAGCTTGCAAAGAGAGATTATCATGCGCTGAGGGAGTCTCTGGAAAAGATACTTGCAGAGTATACCGCACTTAAAGAGAACGAGGTACTAAAGAAGGCTGAACTCACAAAGATTGAAAATATTTCAGAAACAAACCGCTTTGGCATCCTTGAAAAAGAAAAAGCCCTTGAGGTAATACAGCAGGAATTCAGGGACGCAGAGAAGGCGATAGCGGAAACCGAAAGGGCAATCGCTGTGCTGAATACGGACAGGGACAACCTGAAAGAATATCTGGCAAAACTCTTTACTCAGAGAGAAGAGTTTGAAACCAAGAGGAATGAGTTGTCGGAAAAACTTGGCGAACTGAACGGAACAGAAACAAGGCTTTTCGGTGATATGGAAGGGCTTAAAGAAGAACTAAGGCTGAAAAATGAGCTTATTGAGTCTGTGGAAAACGAACTCTCGGAAAAAGAAAGCTCTGTGGATTCAAAGCGCAGAGATGTATTCAGCGCATCAGAGGAGCTTAGCACACTTAGAAACGAGACAGGCAGGATGCAGGCGTCTCTTGAGGCGCTGGAGCGTAAAGAAGCAGCGCTTATAAAAGACGCCGATGATTCAAAGAAAGTTTTAGGCGAGATTGATTTATCAATAAGGGATGTGGAGGGTTCACTCAGGGACAAAAACGCCGAGGCCCTTCTGCTCAATGAAAAGAAAAGCGTCTATACCGCAGAGGGTTCCTCTCTAAGGGAGAAGATTGAACATCTCAGGGATGAGCTGTCAAAAACAAAAGAAGACCTTGCGTCAAACATATCCCGCATGGGATCTCTGAAGGAACTCGTCCTTGATGCGCCTACCCGCGAAATACTTCAGGAAGGATCTAATCTCCATATTGTCTCTTCGCTGTCAGATATACTTAATGTTGACCCTGAATATGAAAAGGCGGTTGAGAACGCCCTCTCGGAAAAAATAAATTCGTTCATACTCAAATCCCTTGCTGATATTGAAACCGCTATTTCCACATTGAAGTCAAAGGGCAGCGGCAGGATGTCCTTCATCCCGCTTGATTCCAGAACAGCTGATGAATTATCTGACGTCCCCGCAGGCATAATCGGAAGGGCAGCAGATTTTGTGAGGGTTGATGCAGAGTTTGCCGGAATAGCAAAAAATCTTCTTAAAAATATTTTCATTGTAAAAGACCTGAAGACAGCGCTTGCGATGAGGGAGTCAGGAAACAACTGTTTCTTTGTAACTCTTGACGGCGAGATTGTTGAGCCGTCGGGCATAGTCATAGGCGGAGAAGGCAGAGGCGTTTTAAAGAGGAAGAGAGAGTTAAGGGAGATTGAAGAGTTAATAGGGCAGAAAACAGATTCAATATCTATGCTGCAGGAAGACATCAACAGGCTCCAGCAGGAACTTTCAGAGAAGGAATCCGGCATAAAGGACATTGAGGCTGCTATTGTTGATGCAGAAAAAGAGATGTCGCTTTCAAAGCTTACCTCTGCAAACTATCAGGAAGAAAAAGACAGGACAGACAGAAAACTTGCCTATCTTGCAATAGAAGTTGAAGAGATTGTCAGGGAAAAGGAATCACTCAAAAACATGATAAGCGAAAAGGAAAAAGCAATAAGCGCCGGAGAATCAGAAAAGAGCGCCATAGAAAAAGATATGGCAGGCCTTCTGGAAGAGATAATTCAAAAGAAGATAGATTACGAAGAAGATCGCTCGCATATAACAGACCTCAGGCTGTCAATAACCGCTCATAAAGAAAAGATAGAGGCTGTCCAGAAAGAGACAGAAACAACAGGCAATGCTCTGGAAGAACTGTCGCAGAAGGACAATTTGCTGAGCGAAGAGATAAAGTCTGTTGAAGGCCGCATCTCACAGAGAGAGGCAGAATCCGGAGAAAACGAAGAGAAGGTAAAGGTCATGGTTTTAAATGCGGACAGGCTTAGGGAGGACATATCTGCAAGGAAAGAGGCGCTTGAACAGGAAAACCAGCAGATGCTCTCATATGAGCAAGCAGTCAAGGCGCTCAGGCATGAGATAGATGCTCTCACATCTAAAGTCTCAAGTCTTGATGTAGAGCGAGCAGAGCACAGGCTGAAGATTGAAAACCTCACTGAAAATATAAGGCAGAATTACGGGACAGAAATAGATTCTCTTGAAACAGAGCCGCTTTTGCCTGAAGACGAAGAGCGTCTAACTGAACTCAAGCAAAAGATTCAGGAACTTGGACCGGTAAACCTCGGCACGCTTGAAGAGTATGAAGAATTAACGACAAGGTATGAGTTTCTATCAAAACAGCAGGAAGACCTCAACAGGTCAATTGCCGAACTTGAAGAGGCGATAACAAAGATAAACAGCACAACAAGGAAAAAACTCAGAGAGGCGTTTGATGCGCTAAAGATAAAGTTCTCGGAGGTGTTCCTCTCACTCTTTGGAGGCGGAAGGGCGGAAATCATCCTTACAGATGAAAGCAATATCCTTGAAACTGGGATAGATATAATCGCACAGCCTCCCGGTAAAAAATTGCAGAACATAACCCTTCTTTCAGGCGGAGAAAAGGCGCTGACTGCCCTGTCTATTTTATTTGCAAGCTTCCTCATAAAACCGACTCCGCTCTGTATTCTTGATGAGGCGGATGCTCCGCTGGATGACTCCAATACCGGAAGATTCAGCAGAATGCTGAGGGAACTTTCAACAAACATCCAGTTCATAGTGATAACTCATAACAGGGTGACCATGGAGGCATCCGACTACATCTACGGGATAACAATGGAAGAGCCTGGAGTGTCAAAGGTCATCTCAATGCAGCTTGCAGAGGCGTAATGATTGAATACAAAGGATTTTAAAAATTCATGGGAAGGAAAGGAGGAATAGCAAATGCAGGTTCAATACATAACAGATAAAAAAGGGCATAAAACAAATGTGGTGATACCTTTTAAAGATTGGGAACATCTGATGAAGGAAATGCAGAAACAGAGGGTTCTGCTCGGTTTAAAGGAAGCTGTATCAGAGGTCAAGGCTATGCTTACAGGCAAAGAGAAGATGAGAACCATAGAAGAGATCATAGATGAGTTATAAAATCCTCCCTACAGATAATTTCTCAAGAGAGCTTAAAAGACTAAATAAAAAATACGC
>DOHC01000260.1 GCA_003535475.1 Nitrospiraceae bacterium | reverse complement strand
CATTGAACGTGAGGTCTTTGTTCACGGCTCTATCTGCATTTCATATTCAGGAAGATGTTATATAAGCAGTTTTCTTACTTCAAGGAGCGCAAACAGGGGTGAATGATCGAATTCATGCAGGTGGAACTATACCCTCATGGAAGAAAAACGGCAGGGAGAGCATTTTCCTGTGTTTGAGGATGACAGGGGGACTTATATCATGAGTTCAAAAGACCTCTGCATGATAGAACATCTGCGCGTGCTTAAAGATGCGGGGATAGACAGCTTTAAGATTGAAGGAAGGATGAAGGGGATAAATTATGTTGCCGGTGTCGTGAAGACTTACAGGGAAGCGACAGATTCCCTTGGAAATGGGAAATACGCTGTTAATCCGAGGTGGTTAAAAGAGCTTTCAATGTTCTCAAGCAGGGGATATACAACAGGGATGTTCTTCGGCAAACATCCGGACACTGATTATAATTTTGACGGAGAATCATACCGGATGAGCCACGAGCTTGTCGGAATTGTACTTGAAATTAAGAACGGCATTGCAAAGGTTGAGTTGAGAAACAGGCTTGATATGGGAGACGCCGTAGAATATCTTTCGCCGGGACTTGAAGAGAAACTGTTTGCCATTGAATCATTGAAGGATATTGACGGGATGGATATTACAACTGCGAGAAATGAGGATATTGTTTTTATGCCTGTGCCCAATGGAGTAAGGGAAGGGGACTTGATTAGAAGAGAAAAGAAAGGTGTCGTATAAAAATTCTTCGCCAGCATCCCCTGCTTTATTGCTTAATTTTCTCTTTAATTTGTTATCATAAATCCATGGGTGAGCAGCAGATATTCCAGCCGCTGACAAAAGAAGACAAGGTTACGGTTGTGATTTACAGGATCGGCATTGTTCTGTCAGCGGTAATCATCTCTCTTGCTGCATACCTGATGCTCAATTCTTTAAAACATCCGGCTGACGCTTTACTCAGCCTCAAATTCAACATCTTGCTTATTTCTCTCTACATATCTGTCGGCTTGAGCGTGTTTTTTATACACCTTTATATAAGCAAGTTCAAAAGAACATTAAAAAAGCTCTATTACATATCCATTGCCGCTTTAGTAATTCTGCTTATTGTGGGGAAAGGGAATCTGCTCGGAGTTGTCGTCAACAAACCATACGGTCCATTACTTCTTATTCCACTTTCGCTCTGCCTTGGTTTTATAACTGCAAAAGAGGCATTCTGCTTCAGGTTAACGGAAGGCTATATCCTTGCATTTATAATGCCTTTATATCTTTTGCTTTTCTCTGTACGAATGATTAGTTTTGAAGGGGCAGCCTATGGCCTTCTTCTCATAGCGTTCATGCTTCTATTCTTCACATTCAGAAAAGTCTTCATGCCGCTTCATTTCGACATTGGAGACAAATCAGCATACACCTAAAATTACTCTCAGATAGGCTAAGGGTCAATCGCAATTTTTACATTCAAACATTTGTAGCTGCCGAGAAGCTCCAGAAATCTCTTTACAGAAAAATGCAGATTCTTCTTTGACACAGCTTTAAAAAGCAGGGAATACTCCTTTCCCCCCTTTTTGGTGGGCGTGACTGAAGGACCAAGAATCTCTAAAGCCTTATTGCCTGAAAGTATCTCCCTGATTGCTTTTTCTGTCCTGACTGCATCGCAATCTCTGCCATTAAAAGTTATTAATGCCAGCTTTGAAAACGGAGGATATAACATTTCTTTTCTCTTTTCTAATTCTTCATCGCAGAAGGAAGCATAGTCATAGTTTTTAAGATGCCTGAAGATATAATTCTGCGGTATCCTTGTCTGAATGAAAAGCGAACCGCCGGGTTTTATCTTGTCGGTAATGCCGTACATCTCATGGAATGTCCTTTCAGCAGAGCGGAAGTCAGGCTGATTCAGATAGCTGTCTGCATTCAGCACTGCCGCCATTCCTAATTTTTCTGAACTGTGCAGCCTTTTTGTAAGAAGCTTTGTCCCAAGGATTATTGGTTTACCCTCTGTTATATCAGAGAGGTCTTCTGGAATGCGTTTCCTTTTAAGCATGTCGCTGTCAATTCTCAGCGGCTCGATATCGAACACTTTTTTAATATTTTCTTCCACCCGCTCTATGCCGGAGCCTGTTGGTTCAAGAGAAAAGCTTCCGCATCTTCTGCACTTATCGGGAGAACTGGCTATGGCTCCGCAGTAGTGGCATCTCAGAGATTTGTCACTCTTATAGAACATAAGCGGAATGCTGCATTTGCCGCATGTCTCGGTGCAGCCGCATTCCTTGCATGTGAGCATGGAATAGCCCTTCCTGTTTATCACAAACATTATTTTCTCGTTCTTCCTGATAGACGACAGCGCTTCATTTATAACTGTCTTTGAAAGATTAGGGGCCGGCTGGCGTTCATTCCTCATGTTAAGTATTCTTATCTTCGGGCGCTGGGAATATACGTCAGGCCTGATAAGCGTGTATTTACTCCGTTTTGAATTATAAACGGATTCTATTGAAGGACAGACGGATGACAATACAACCGCCGCTTTTTCAAGATACCCTCGCATGACAGCAATATCCCTTGCGTTGAATCTCAGCCCCTCTTCTGTCCTGTATGAACTGCTGTGCTCTTGCATAACTGAAATCAGCGATACATTTTTCAAAGGAGCAAAGACTGCCATCCTTGTGCCGAGGACAACATTGCATTCGCCTGAAATGATTTTTTCCATAGCCTCTGAACGCTGCCCCTTGCTTAAACCGCTATGCAGTGCGCATAACCTCTCTCCTGCTGTTTCTTTGATAAAAGGAAGGACATGGCTTATGTGTACGATTTCAGGCACAAGAATTATCG
>DOHC01000093.1 GCA_003535475.1 Nitrospiraceae bacterium | reverse complement strand
AGAATCCCCGAAGGGATGATATGAAGAACAAATTTTTCATTGCTTATTACAACGGTGTGCCCTGCATTGTGGCCTCCCTGATACCGGGCAACCGCGTCGGCTTTCTCCGTGAGCACATCAACAATCTTTCCCTTGCCTTCATCGCCCCATTGGGCGCCAACTATCACTACAACAGACATTTTATCCTCTTCATATTAAATTTTAGAGATTCAGCACCCCTAATTCTTCGTCATTCCCGCAGTCCGTAAACGGGAATCCAGTCTTCCTTTTTCTGGATGCCCGATTAAGACATTCGGGCATGACAGACTATTTATGCCCACACAATTCCCTGATGACCCTTTAAATTTCTACAGATTCAGCACCTTTACAGAAAGGATATTCTGCATCTTTTTAATCTCATCAAGCTGACGGGACGTTACAGGAGAATCAATGCTCATGACGGATATTGCCGTGCCTCCTGCGCTCTCTCTTCCAAAATGCATACGGGCTATATTGATATTGTTCTTGCCGAAGAATGAACCGAGATTCCCGATTACTCCGGGCTTGTCCACATTATATATAAACAGCATTATCCCTTCAGGCATTATCTCTACTGCAAAGTTGTCTATCTGCACAATCCTCGGGTCTTTTTTGCTGAATAATGTGCCTGCGAAATACCTCTCCTTATCTTTTGCCTTTATTCTTAAGGCAAGCATACTCTGATAGTCGCCTGCCCCGGCGCTCTTCGTCTCCTTGACCTCTATGCCGCGCTCCTTTGCAATAAAAGGGGCATTAACAAAATTCACTGTCTCTTCAAGTATCGGCGTAAGCAAGCCTTTTAACGCCGCTATTGTGACCGGAGCCGTGTTAAGCTCCGAAGCATCTCCCATATATTCTATCGTAACTCCAGTAATGCCGCCTTCAAACACCTGCGCGGCAAAACTCCCGAGTTTCTCCGCAAGATTCAGATAAGGCTGAAGCCTTGCTACCTGATCCGCAGGGATTGAAGGAAAATTTACAGCGTTTCTTATTGTACCGCGCACAAGATAGTCTGCAATCTGTTCTGCAACCGCGATTGCAACATTTTCCTGGGCCTCTTCAGTAGCCGCGCCAAGATGCGGAGTGCATACAACATTTTCAAGACTGAGTAATGGATTATCGGGCTCAACAGGCTCTTTTTCAAATACATCAAGAGCTGCGCCCGCAACCTTGCCGCTCTTTAATGCCTCATACAGATCCTTCTCGTTTATTATCCCTCCCCTTGCGCAGTTAATAATCCTGACCCCGTTTTTCATTTTTCCTATGGTCTCTGAATTTATGAGGTTCTTTGTTTCAGGGGTAAGAGGCGTATGTATCGTAATGAAATCCGACCTGCTGAAAAGCTCATCGAGCGAGACTTTTTCTATGCCCAAAGCCTTTGCCCTGTCATCACTGAGAAACGGGTCGTACGCTATCACCCCCATCTCAAGCCCCTGCGCCTTTTTAGCAACCTGATTGCCGATGTTCCCGAGTCCTATAATTCCGAGAGTCTTGTTAAAGAGCTCAACCCCCATAAATTTTTTCTTTTCCCATTGCCCTGCCTTCATAGAAGCAGTTGCCTGAGGAACCATTCTCGCAAGTGAAAACAGAAGTGCAATTGAATGCTCAGCAGTTGTAATCGTATTGCCTCCCGGCGTATTCATTACAACAATACCTTTTTTTGATGCGGCAGCTTTGTCTACATTATCAAGTCCCGAACCTGCCCTGCCTATTACCTTAAGGTTTTTTGCAGCCTCAATAATCTCTGCCGTAGCCTTTGTAGCGCTTCTTATGACAA
Source organism: Nitrospiraceae bacterium (assembly GCA_003535475.1). Lineage (GTDB taxonomy): Bacteria > Nitrospirota > Thermodesulfovibrionia > Thermodesulfovibrionales > UBA1546 > UBA1546. Next base: position 4,111 of record DOHC01000093.1, on the reverse strand, counting down.
GACCGTGATATTCACCGATGCATGCCTTAAGCTCATCAGGCTTCATGCCTGTTTTAACATCAACATCAAGACCTGCTTTTTTAAGTATCTCCACTCCCTTGTCTGAGATCTTGTCGCTTACCAGAACCTTCATCTTTCCTCCGCAACTTTGTTAGCTTTTTGAACTCTTAAGGATAACACAGCCGTAAAAACCTTACAAGAGCAGAATTCTGCGGGCTAAATAATATTTTCGGGATCAAATTTCTCGGAGTCTAATACGCTGTGGACAAATCTGAATATAATATTGCGCTGCTTTGCTGTCACTTCGGGATAGAACACAGGATTTGCAACAACAGCGCCCCTGAACGCAAAAAACGGCGCAAGCACTTCATAAATCTCATAGTCTCCTGACAGCCTTACATATTCATCAAAAAATAATTTCAAGCCTTCAAGATACGGACCGGCAATGTCATTGTGCTTTTTTATGGAGAAGAATATATAGTTTATTGCGAGGGCTGTCACATCATCGGCAGGCTCGCCCCACGGCCCGCGGCTCCTGTCAAGCAGGATGAAATCAATTTCAGGGTGAATGGGTGAATGGGTGAATGGGTGAATAGCGACTGATGACTTTTTGTTTCTCCGATTGACCGATTGACCGATTGACCGATTGACCGATTCTTTAAACCAAATATTCCCCGGATGGAAGTCTCCGTGAATCTGCGAAAGCCTCTTATATCCGGGCTTCAATTTGTAAATCCAGTCAACTGATTTTTTGATTATGCAGGACATCTCATTATAAGAAAGCGCCCCGTCAGGATATGTATCAAAAACACCCATGAGGCACTCGCCGTGTCCTACTGTATCTCTCAGCTTTCTCCAGTAAAGCGTCTTTGAATCTTTTTTTATTGAATGAATCTCAGCAAGATAAGATGCCATTGCCTTTATCTTCTGAATATCAACTTCATCCAATCTCTCTTTTTTGGCAAATTCATTCAGGTCATTGAAATAATGCCTGCCTTCTCCCTTCTCCATCAGGAGGTAATATTCCTTTCCGCCGCCGATTGATTTTATTGAACCGTCTTTCAATTCAGAAAGCACATCAACAGCCTTCACATGTTTCGGAAGGTTTTTGAATTCATCAAGGTCAAGAAGGAATATTCCTGCCCTGTCAGATGGATACTCATGCCCAAAGTCTTTAGGCGCAAGGGTTTTAACCACATAGGATTTAATCCCTTTATTTGTTTTAATCTCTATGAGGAAACCCGAACCGTGGACACCTGAGCCGAGCTTTTTGATCTTTATATGCGAAACATTTCTGAATTTTTTCTTAAGATATGCCTTTATAGCGTCTTCGTTAAGCACTTCCTACCTCTTTTGTTTGTTCTTGCAGCCATTTGATGGCCGCGTCTTCATTTTGCTCTATGGCGATCTCCACTGCTCGCTTGGCGCATTCCAGGAGGTGCTTTGACTGTTTGCGCAGATTGAAAGACTCGGTAATCCTCTGCTTGACCTTGTGTTGCGTTTCTTCACTGAACAGAGGAATAGGTAAATTCAAAATATCGTCATCAAGAATTACTGGATATGAGGTTCCGGTATTCGGCTTTAACGACCAGAGAAGAAGAGGTTTTGAGCGAAGAAAAGTAAGTAATGTTTCTTTATTTATTTGACCATTTTCACGTAGCACCGTAAAGGCACCGCTACCAATCAATCCATCTTGATCTACAACAGCCATCGCGCCTCTGTATGTTCTTACCTTGGAGACTATTACATCATCCTTTCTCAAAACTCTTTTTGCATTGTCCGGCAGTTCAGCACCAATAATGTCGCTCACACTTATTTCTCCGGTTGCTACATTTATGCTTCCGATCTCCACATACTGATACGTTTGCGCAGCAGTGGGCTTGAAGACCGATTTATTTTGTTTGAATTCCTTTCCGACTGATGAATAGCCGCCGGGATAGCTTTTTATGGCTTTAACAATTTCATCATATTTGGGTTGGAAGTATTCGGCGTCTATGCGCCCGGCTTTGTCGGTTTCGGAGTAGTTTCTTACGAAGGATAGCTGATGTTTGGTTTGCCAGTTTGAAAGACCGAGTTCAGAAAGAAGGACCGTTTGAGATTTTTTAAACAAATTATCTGATTCGTTGATTGCGTTATAGGCCGCAACCACTGTGCCTCTAATACACTCTTGAAATGATTTATCTAATATAGGTAGAGGGCATTCTCTAACTTTTTTCAAAGAAAGCCCTTGTTGAACCATGCCTGTTGTATTTCGCTGAAGCCAGTCTTGACCAAATGTGCAGTTGAGAAACGTAAGCACATATTCTGGAATAAGGATATCCTTGTCAATTGCTATCCTTGCAACATCTTGGTCAATGTTTGCAGGCAAAACATCTTTTTTTACTAATGCGCAATATCCAACCGTGCCCCTTGTAGATAAAATAAGATCATCTTCCTGTAACGATGAACGGCTATTTTTATCATCAACCCATTTTGCAAGTCTATCTGCTCCGACAGAATCGGCAAACCAATTTTTTGCGTTTTTTGCAGTCAAATGAAGTATGGGGGAATTCTCATCAACTTCGTGATAGCCGTGTTGTCCATCGGTAACAAAAGCGCAATCTCCAAGTAGGATGCTCTCAAATTTATCAAGCTGAGCATCTTCCGCTAAGTATTTTGGCTTGTAATAATCTGCATCAAATCTAAAATCTTCCAGATTCAATACATAGGAGTAGTTAACAATTGAATATTGCACAACTACTCCTCCGCCCAAAACGAAAGCTTTTCGCTCTTTGCCCAATCAATAAACGCCTCGGCTATGCCATCCGGCAATTCACCATTATGATTGTGCAGGTCGTGGTCAACAATCAGGTGGCCGTTTTTATCCAGCTTGTCTTGTCCGTTGTCGCTTTTAACATATTTATAATCACCGGAGTTATCCTTCCCTCCTTTTTCACTGACGGCAAAGAAGATGGGATAGTCTTCAACTTTAGGGCAAAGCTTGTCGTCCCATTTCTGCACAAACAGGACGCTGGTCTTGGTGCCGGTGTGAGGTTTGAAGGTGTTGCCGTGCAAACCTACAACCGCAAGTAGGCGAGCTTTGCGTAGTATCCATTCCCGTATAAAAGCAAGAGATGAATTATTGAATTTACCCTGTGGCAAAACAATGGCTGCTCTTCCACCAGGTTTTAGAAACTTCAATATTCTTTCTATAAATAAAACATCCCTTTCTTCTTTGGCTTGTTTGTCTTTCGCACGTTTGAGCGCCGGTTTTGCCAAGTCGTAATAAGCCAGCATTTTTTTGTCTTTCATTTCACCTGCAAATGGTGGGTTTGCCATAATGACGTCGAATTTCAGTTCATCAAAATACTTCCATGCTAAATCTTCGTCTTTTAGGAGATTTGGTTCATCAGCAGCACCTACTTTTTGTTTTAACAGTTTTGCCTCTTTTAACCCTTGCATTAGCCTTTGTCCGGAAAGTGTACTGTACCACGTCCTCGGGTCAAGACTATTAACATCAGGACCAAAAATATTAGTATGGCCATCGCCAGCAATAAGCATCAGAGCGCGGGAAGTCTTGGCGGCACGAAGCTCAAAATCTATTCCCCAAAGATATTTAGAGGCATAACGATGTTTACGAAGTTCACGCTGTTCACTGGAAGCGGCCGGATAGCACCAATCCATGGCGTGCAAAAGAAATCCGCCAGAGCCACAAGCCGGGTCCATAACATATTCTCTCTGTTTTGGATTAAGCATGCGCACACACATTTCAACGACAGAACGCGGTGTAAAAAACTGTCCTTTTTTCTTTTTTGCCTCCGTTGGTAGGAGATATTCAAATGCATCGTCCATAATCCGGAGATTTGAACCCATAAGTCGAACACCTTCAATTGGCCCGACACAAACAGCTAAGTGATCTTTCCTTAATTTTATATCTTCATTTTCATCAAAAATTCCGGGCCACTCAGTGGATGCTTTTTTAAAGAGCTTATTTATTCGATCATAGGTAATTTCAGGATCAATCGATTTCCGGAACTCAACTTCCTGACTTTTTCGTTTTGGGTTTTCCAGGGCTTCCTTTTCATCCCAGATTTTCGCAAATATAAGTTTAAATATTTCATTAAACTCATCA
>DOHC01000091.1 GCA_003535475.1 Nitrospiraceae bacterium | reverse complement strand
CTTGACCAGAGAATCCAGGGTTTCCTGTGAAAACGGGAATCCACTTCCTTATATAGTTCCCCCGATTTAATCGGGGAATGACAAGATAATTTTCATACCTCTTTGTGAGCCGAAGGCTCGTGTGGGTTTGCTCTGTAATTTTTAATTTTACACTTTGAATTTTGAACTTTTTTAATCATGCCTCCTCCTGTACGCCCTCACCTCTGCTTTTATCGTATCCGTATCAGGGCCCTCCTCGTCTCTTATCGCCTTCCCGGTCAGTTTTAAAAAAACATCATTCAGAGTCGGTCTCTGTAGCCTCACAGACAAAACACTGTCGCCGAGCATTCTTATAAGTTCGGGAATGCACGTATCTCCTTTGACTGTTGAAATAAAAAGCTCGCCGTCCCTTATTGATGCGTCAATATCCAGAGCGCTCTTTATCACATCCTTTGCCTTTGCATTATCCCTTGTCTTCAGATATATGACATCTCCCCCTATTACTTTTTTGAGTTCTTCCGGACTGTTCATTGCAATAATGTTTCCATTATCAATAATGGCTATGTTATCGCAGACCTCTGCCTCATCCATGTAATGCGTTGTCATGAAGATTGTCACTCCGTATTTTCCGGGAAGCGCTGTTATAAACTCCCATAGATTAGACCTGCTTTGCGGGTCAAGCCCAAGTGTCGGTTCATCCAGAAACAGCACCTTCGGCCTGTGTATCAGCCCCCTTGCAACTTCAAGCCTTCTCTTCATGCCGCCGGAAAATTTCTTAACAAGGTCATCTTTTCTGCTGAATAAATCAACAAGCTTCAAGACATCATCAACCCTTTTTCTGCGTTCGGCTTTTTCAACGTTATAAAGATACGCATGGAATAAGAGATTCTCCTCTGCTGTAAGGTCTTTATCCAGAGTTGTATCCTGAAAAACTATGCCGATTGATTTTCTTACGGATGAGGATTGTTTTTCACAGTCATAGCCGTTCACACGGGCATTCCCCGATGTCGGGCCAAGCAGGGTGCACAGGATGCTTATCGTTGTTGTTTTCCCTGCGCCGTTAGGCCCGAGGAAACCGAATATCGCGCCCTCTTCCACATTAAAGGAGATGTTATTTACCGCAGTGATGCTGCCAAATCTTTTTACTAAATTCTCAACCTTAATTATCGGCATATCCCCTCACTCATACCTCAACGCTTTTATAGGTTCATACAGCGATGCCTTTCTTGCCGGATACACACCAAAGAATATTCCGACTGCCGCTGAAAACAAAAAGGCTACAACAATAGACCACAGTGCAAGATGCGTCGGAAGAAATTCAACAAAATAGGGAATGACAAAAGAGAGCAAGCCCGCAAACAGAATGCCCCCTGTTCCCCCTATGAGGCTAAGCGTAACCGACTCTATCAGAAATTGCAGCAGAATATCCCTGTTCTTTGCGCCGAGCGCCTTTCTTATCCCTATTTCCCGCGTCCTCTCTCTGACAGATACAAGCATTATATTCATTATCCCTATCCCGCCGACAAGCAGGGAAATCGCGGCTATGCCGGCAAGCACGGCAGTCATGATATTCAATATCTTGCCCATCACGGCAACCATCTCATCCTGGCTCATTATAGTAAAGTCTTCCCTGTTGGCGTGCCTTTTCATCAGTATCTGCCTTATATCCTCTTTTGCGGCTTCTATCTCAGTTGCGCTTCTGACCTTGACAGTTATATTGAACAGGCTGTCGGTATCAAACAGCTCCTGCGCAGCGGTTGTAGGTATAAACACTATGTCATCAAAATCAATTCCGAGCGTAACGCCTTTCTTTTCCATCACGCCTATGACCCTGTATTTGCCGTCGCCTATTGCCACAAGGGCGCCGAGCGCATTTTTATCGCCGAAAAGATCCTTCTTCACCGTCCTTCCGAGAATACACACCTTTCTTCCGGAATCAACATCAGACGGGCTTATAAATCTGCCGGACTCAACTGACAGGTTTCTGATTTCAAAATACATTTCGGTAACCCCTGCCACAGAATTATCCTTGCTCTGGTTCAGGTATTTAATTTTTGAGGTGCCGAGAATCAGTGGAACTGCGTCTTGAATATGCCTTGAACGTTTTTTGATTATTAGAGCATCATCATAGACAAGTTTTCTGATTGTAGTTGCGGCAGGAGGATGAAAACCTCCCTTGGCAGAAGTTTTGCCCGGCACTACAATCAATATGTTCGTTCCGAGATTGCCAAGCTCCCTGCCTATGTAGGATCTTGCTCCCTCGCCTATTGAAACAAGCATGATAACGGATGCAACACCGATAACAACACCGAGCATTGTGAGGAACGACCTTACCCTGTTGCCCATAAGCGAGTCTCTTGAAATCCTTATAACCTCAATAACATCCACTCTGGCAGACCCCGTCTCTTATTGTTATTATCTTCCCTGCCTCTTCGGCAATATCTTTCTCATGGGTAACAACAACAATCGTTACGCCTTCCTTATTTAAACCTTTAAATATCTCTATGATCTCTTTTCCAGAACGGCTGTCAAGGTTCCCTGTAGGCTCATCCGCAAGGATTATCGCGGGGTCATTTATGAGCGCCCTTGCAATTGCGACCCTCTGCTGCTCTCCCCCTGAAAGTTCGCTTGGATAATGCTCTGCCCTGTGAGAAAGGCCGAGTTTTTCAAGCATCTCAAACGCTTTTTTTTTCCTTGTATCGGCATCCACTCCAGCGTAAAGCAGAGGCAGTTCGACATTTTTCCATGCAATAAGTTTCGGAAGAAGATTAAAACTCTGAAATACAAAACCGATTTTTCTGCTTCTTATCTCTGCAAGCTCGTTGTCTGTTTTACTGCTTACATCAACGCCAAGGAGCAGATATTGCCCTGATGTCGGCCTGTCAAGGCATCCGATGATATGAAGGAGGGTTGATTTGCCTGAGCCTGAAGGCCCCATTATTGCCACAAAATCCTTCTCAGCGACTTCCATATCTATGCCCCTTAAGACGTCTACTGTCACCTTTGGCAGCACATATGACTTCCTTATGTTCCTGAGCGATATCACTCTGTTTTTTTCTTCTCTCTTACTCTCCTGCCGTCAGCAAGTCCCGGCGCATCTGGGTTGATAATCAGTGTATCGCCCTCTTTAATGCCTGATGTTATCTCTGTAAAATTCCAGTTGAACTGCCCTGTTTCAACAGGAATAAGCCTTGCAGTTGAACCCTTTTTAGTAAAAACAAACTTCCTGCTGTTTTTCTCCATAATCGCATGTGATGGAACCACAAGCGCATTTTTAATGTTATCCACAATAATCTCTACATCAGCAGACATCCCCGGTTTTATAATGATTTGTTTTTCTTTAAGCCGTGTCCTCACCTCAAATGTCCTTGTTTCCTGTTTGCCGCCAAGGACTACCGGCGATATAAGATATATTTCACCTTTAAAAACATTTCCCTGATACGCATCCATAGTGATATTAGCCTGCTGCCTCAGTTTAACCTTTGCAACATCAGCCTCATCTATAAACGCCTCTATATAAAGGTCATCCATAGAAACAACATGCGCCACCAGCGATAGCGCTAACGCCCCCTTTGCAGTTGTCTCGCCAACCTTGACAGGCCTTGATATTACCACGCCTGCTATCGGAGATTTTATAAACGAATAATCATAGTTAAGCTTTGCAAGGGAAAGTGAACTCTCCGCCTCTCTGACAGCAGCCTCCTGAGCCTTTATCTCTTCTGTCTGTGCGGTTACGCGGTTTTTTGCAGCAATAGCAGACTCAAGGCTTGCCTTTGCCACTTCATATTCCTTCTGGACAGAATCAACATCCATCTGCGCCATATATCCCTTGTCTTTTAAATCATTGAATCTCTTGAATCTCACCTCCGCCTCTTTCAAAACCGCCTTTGCTTTTTCAATATTAGTTTCTATCTCCACCTTCAGGGAGTCATGAGAATTTCTGAGTTCCCTGAGCCTTGATTGAGCCTTTTCCAGCAAAGCCCGCGCAGCCTGAAGGCTCAGCTGAGCCTCCTCAGGGTCAAGCTCTGCTATCATTGAGCCAGGTTTGACTACGCTGCCCTCTTCAACAAAGAGCTTTGTAATCTTCCCGATTCTCTGCGCCGTAATCTTAACCTCTGTTTCTGATTTTATTGTCCCTGTTGATGTGGCGGTTACCGTAATTGCAAGCTCCTGCCTGTTTACAGGCGCTGTTTTAACATCAACTGCGCTGAAGGTTCGCTTGAGGATAAAAAAAAGTATCAAAAGGATTATTGCCGAAAGAAACCAGAAAATACGCTTTCTGTAAAAAGGCATTATTCCCTCCATAGTGTCCTGGTGGTGTCATTCTGGCTTGTCCAGAATCGTTCCCCTTTTTAAAAGAAGGATTCCCGACAAGCGGGAATGACAGAATTGTGTAAACTTATTTATGAGACACCACACTATAAATTAATCTACTAAAGTTTAACATAAAAATTCACCTTAACAAATAATCCTTAACCCCTCTCTGTCCCCCCTTAGCGTAAGGGGGGATGAAGGGAGGTTACCGGACAAACCAGAATGACAGAATAAGGTAATCATGCAGCAAGACTAAAAGGAATTATAAATTAATACAAATCAGATTATAATCTTTGTCGCATTTCAAAACTTTTGAATGCAATATGCCGGCAGCTTAAACAGACTCAGACAAGATAATCAAGAAGCGTAAACACAAACACTGTCATACTTATATATCCGTTCATATTGAAAAATGCCATATCAAGTTTACTCAAATCATCATGCTTCACAAGAGAATGCTCGTAAATGAAAAGCCCCCCTGCCGCAGTTATGCCTATCCAGTAAAATATTCCAAGATTAAAGAATAAGCCCGTAAGCGCAAGCAGCCCCCATGCGATGACATGAAATATTCTTGAAAAAAGCAGCGAGTCCTTAATGCCAAATCTCGCAGGAATTGAATAAAGCCCCAAGGACCTGTCAAATTCAATGTCCTGAAGAGCGTAAAGAACGTCAAACCCTGCAAGCCAGAAGATAACTGCAAAGGCAACAGGAAGTATCTCAGCGTTAAATGTTCCCCTTACTGCAATCCATGCGCCAAGAGGAGCAGCAGAGATTGCAATGCCGAGGACAATGTGGGAGAGCCATGTGAATCTCTTTGTGTATGAATAGATAAAAAGCACTGCAACGGCGATTGGAGAGAGTTTAAGACAGAGGGGATTCAGCATGTATGCGGCAAATATGAGAACGGCAAAGGAAATAAGCGCAAACAAAACAGCATTGGATGTCTTTATCTTGCCGGAAGGAAGCTCGCGATTAGCTGTTCTTGGATTTGCAGCGTCAATCTTTATGTCAATAATTCTGTTTAATCCCATTGCGCCTGACCGCGCACTGACCATTGCAACGACAATCCAGAATATCTGTTTTAGCGATGGGATTCCGGATGCAGCCATCAGAGCTGCCGTAAACGCAAACGGAAGTGCAAAGATGGAATGGGAAAACTTAATCATTTTCAGATATAACGCTATCTTCTCAAACACACGCAAATTCTCCTCATCAAACAATGTATGATAACACAATCTAAATTAGATTCTATTTTTAAAAAAAGACTGTTTATCTATAGAAATTTTTTTGAAACGTCCTCTGTATTGCCGTATTTAATGCATTATGCTATCATGACGCAAATAGTTTGAATCTACTTGCGAGGTAGCTTATATAAGTCATGAAAATGGATACCAAAGCGATAGAACAATATAAGTTTTATAGGCTTTACGAACACGACTTTGACAATGCAATTCACACGCTTAAAATTTTGAAAAGATACAAGAAATTGGACGTAAGACATGCTCTTCTAAGAGATATTATCGTAACGTATGCAAAACCTTTTTCTGTAAGCCACGGAATTGAAATTACTAAACATAAACTTTCTACCAAATTAGTTCCATCTCATTCAAAAGCCCTTCACGAAGAACTGTTTAATGTTCGCAACCAACTCTTTGCACACACAGATTTATTATATAAGAACCCAAAAGTCACGAAATGGGATTTAGGAAAATATAAAAGGTTTCCTATGTCATTCAAAGGATATGACTATACTCAGTTGAATCGACAAGTAGATGAAATAACCAACTTGGCATACGCAGTACAAAAAGGACTTAGAAGAAAAATAAGAGAAATTGAAAAAGACTTATAACAAGTCATTGGGGTGAACAAGTGCCACAGGACGCTTTTTCAGTTGAGCAGTGTTTTAAGATTTCCAAATGGTCTTTTTGCTCTTTGATGAGCTACAGTGGTTCGATTCACTGACATCAACGTTGGGCAAAGGAGCAGAATGAAACATTTTCCAATCATTGCAGCATTGGTTGCCTCTATCATCTTGATCATGATTTTGGATATTCCCACGTGGGTGAGTGGCGTTTTCGCCGTCATAATCTACACGCTCTTTTTTTATCCACCAGTTGCACTTAGATCGAACCTCGTGTTGTTCAACCCCATTGTGTACACGGCAATCGTTCTGGGTATTCATCTTTACACTGTCGTCATCGCATTTCACGATTCCATCTGGAAAGCTCTGGCTTCCCTCCTGCTCCCTGTGATTGCTGAGGTGTACTGGTTTGTCGTAATTGCCAAAGAGGAAGGCACTATCCAGACTCCTTACTGCATTACAATCATATTCTTTGTGTTCCTGTGGATATACCAGCGCCTCCTGCTGCCCTTCTTGCTTGCATCATTGAGAAGTAATTCGAGAGAATGACAGACGGGGGGGAAATACGGTCAGCGCCCATTTTCTTGATTTTAATTAAAGGCGATGTAAATGAAAGTTAAACCCTCATAATTAAGCTAAACTTGAATATGATACATAGAATCAGGGATTTTAAGGTATAATTACCTTATTATCCTGAGAGGGGGTAGTATGAATACAGAATATACTGCGATAGTAAAGCAAGAGGGTAATTGGTGGATTGGCTGGATAGAAGAAATTCCGGGTGTAAACTGTCAAGAGCGTGCGCGTGAGGACTTAATGGAA
>DOHC01000176.1 GCA_003535475.1 Nitrospiraceae bacterium | reverse complement strand
TGCGGCAAAGCTGCTGGGGATTCCGTTCATCTGTCTTCATACCCCTGCTGATAATATGGTCGCAACTTATCTGCAGAGGCTTTTTGACGAAAAGAAACCTTACAAGATTTCCGACATGATGGAGGATTGGAAGGGCATACCTGAATACAGGACAGCAAGTTTTAACGGCGCAGGCCCGAAGATATTTACCGGTTCTAAGAACAGAAGGGCAGGCAAGATATTTGTTGACATGACAGGCGGCACAGAGGGGTCAAAAGAGATATTTGAAAGCCTGACAGCAGGCGGGGTAAACACAATTGTAGCTATGCATCTCAGCGAAGAACACCGTAAAGAAGCCGAGAAGAATCACCTTAATGTTGTTATTGCAGGGCATATCGCAAGCGATAACCTTGGCATTAACTTGCTTCTGGATGAATTATCCAGAGATTCATCTCTTGAGATTTTTGAGTGTTCCGGTTTCAACAGAGTAAGCAGAATTAAATAGTCATGTATTTATGAAAACAGACAGAATCCTTGATGACATAAAATCACGGCTGGATATAGTAGAACTCGTTTCGGATTATATAGAACTCAAAAAGGCAGGACAGAACTATAAGGCGAACTGCCCTTTCCATGCGGAAAAAACCCCATCGTTTACGGTAAGCCAAAACAAGCAGATATTCCATTGTTTCGGGTGCGGAGCAGGAGGAGACATATTCGGTTTTGTTATGAAATATGAAAACCTTAATTTTCAGGAGGCGCTCAAGATGCTTGCCAAAAAGGCGGGCGTACAACTTTCGGGCTACAGGTTTGAGGACGGGCTGACAGAAAGAAAAGAAAGGCTTTATGTTATTCAGAGAGAGGCATTGAATACATTTACAGGGAATCTCAAAAAATCAAAGACGGCTCTTGCGTATCTTGACAAGAGGGGAGTAAGTCAGGAGATGTTTGAGGCATTCTCTCTTGGGTATGCGGACAGGGGGAGAAAGGTTCTTTATGACCATTTGAGGGCAAAGGGGTTTGATGATTCGCTCATCACGCAATCAGGACTTATCTTCACCGGAGAAGGCGGGCTGCACGATGTTTTTAGAAACAGGATTATGTTTCCGATATTTAATATACAGGGGGATGCTGTCGCTTTTGGCGGAAGGGCTATTGACGACTCAATGCCGAAGTATCTCAACTCTCCTGAGACTTTACTGTTTAAAAAGAGCGAAACCCTTTACGGGCTTAATGCCGCAAAGGATGAGATAAGGAAAAAAGGTTATGTCATGATAACTGAAGGGTATCTTGATGTAATCATGTGCCGCCAGCATGGCTTTCTAAATGTGGTTGCTCCTCTGGGCACTGCGCTGACAACAGGACATCTCCAGAAGCTTGGAAGATTTACAAAGAAAGTTCTTCTGGTCTTTGACAGCGATGCGGCAGGCATTGCCGCTGCGAAGAGGTCACTGTCAATTCTCTATGAGCATGGATTCAGGAGCAAGATATTGCTTCTTCCAGAAGGAGACGACCCTGACAGTTTTCTCAGGAAAAACGGAAGCCGCGCATTTCAGATTAAACTGTCAAAGACAGAGTCAATGGTGGATTTTATTCTTAAATTGAAGGGAGATAAGCCAGACAATGTCAGGACAGCTATCGGGATAATAGACAATGCAAAGGATTTGATACTGAGAGAAGAACTGTTCAAGGAGCTGGCGGAAAAGTCAGGGATAAGGGAATCTGTTCTCAGAGGGGAGACTAAAAAGTATGAGCAAAAAGCAGGTATAGTCAAAACAGCTGGTGTCGCAAAAACTGCCGGGTTTTTCTACGATGAGGAAGTTTTGCTTCTTAGCGCTATAGTAGCATTCCCTGACAGGGCGCCATATATTTTTGATAATCTCAACATGGACAGAGTACGCAATCCCATAGTAAGGCAGATTTTTCAGGAAATTAAACCTTCAGCCGAAAGGTTGAATATGAATACAATGCTTGGTATTTTAAATGATGAAGGAAAGGCGCTTATCACAAGGCTGTCGCTTAATCCCGGGTTTGCTGTTGAAGATGTTGATAACAGTATCAGGGGTTGCCTGAGGAAAATGGCGTACTGCGAAATAGAAGAAAAGATAAAGGAAGCAAAGACCGTGGGAGATTTACGGCTTCTGGACAGTCTCTTAGCGGAAAAACAAAAAATAACAAGGAGAAAAGATGAGAGAACAGCCTGAGTACTTTGAAGGAGACGAAGACAGGGGAAGGATTTCTTTACCAGAGGATGCGCTGGAAGAGGAGGCTGTAGAAGAGGCGAGAGAAAAGCCTCTCCTTCAGGATACGGAATATGATCCTATAAAGGTATATTTGAAAGAGATGAGCAGTGTCCCTCTTCTCACAAAAGCAGGGGAAGTTGAGATAGCAAAAAGAATTGAAAGCGGCAGAAGGAAAGTAGCTGAGATTGTTTTTGCCTTCCCGTTTACAGTCAAGAAACTGATCGAATTGGGAGAACTGATTGAAAAAGGAGATGCGCCGCTGGCAGAAATAATACAGGGCGGCGAGGAGGCATTTGAAGAAGACCTTTCTGCTGAAAGAAAGAGATTCTTTAATGTAATGGCTCAGATAAAGAAACTGTATGAGAAGAGAATGGCGTGCCTCAAAAGGCTTGAAGCTGACGGCAGTTCGAGAGGGGAAAAAGCGGTTCGTTTGCTTGAGGATAATACGGCTAAAATACTGGACAAAATAGATGAGCTGCGGTTAAAAGAAGCTATGGTGATTGCTTTTTCCGAGGAAATAAAAAATGCAATTTCCGGCATTGAAGAAACAGAAAAAAAGCTGTCAGCTATAGCTATCAGAAAAAAACTCAGACAGAACGGCATTAATGCTGATATAGGCAAAGATATAAAAGATATAAAGGTGAAGAAAAACCTGTCGGCACGACTCGCAACCGAGAAGGCCGACACAGCCGCTCTAATTAACGCCTGCAACGAATGCAGGGAAGAACTGGCAAAAAAAGAAGAAGCGCTCGGCATTAAAGCAGAAGAAACAAAAAAGACGCTGAAGCTTCTAATGGAGGGAGAGCAGCAGGTTCTTGAGGCGAAGAAAGCGCTTATAGAAGCAAACCTGAGACTTGTTATCAGCATAGCAAAAAAATACGTGGGAAAGGGTTTGAGTTTTTCTGACCTGATACAGGAAGGCAATATAGGCTTACTGAGGGCGTGTGATAAGTTTGAATACCAAAGAGGGTATAAATTCAGCACTTATGCAACATGGTGGATAAGGCAGGCGGTTACGAGGGCGATTGCAGACCAGTCACGGACAATAAGAATACCTGTTCATATGGTTGAGACTATAAACCGCATAACAAAGATAACAAGGGAACTGGTACAGGAGCTTGGAAGGGAGCCTGTTGCGGAGGAAGTTGCGTATAAAGTGGATCTGCCAGTGGAAAAAGTCAGGGGCATATTAAAGGTGGCAAGGGAACCAGTATCCCTTGAAACCCCTATAGGAGACGATGAAGACAGCTATCTCAGTGATTTTATTGAGGATAAGGCTGCGCTGTCTCCCCTCGATGTCGCAATACAGCATGACCTGAAGGCTCAGATAGACAAAACTCTCTGCACCCTTAACGAAAAGGAACAGAAAATTTTAAGGAAAAGGTTTGGTATAGGAGATGACGCAGCGCCCCAGACGCTTGAAGAAGTAGGAAAAGAATTTGAAGTCACGCGGGAGAGGATAAGGCAGATAGAGGTTGGCGCAATCCGGAAACTAAGGCATACTTCAAGGAACCAATGGCTTAGAGCTTTTATAAGCCGTCCGTGAAATTACTAAGACGGTTATAAGTAAGAATACATTCTTGTCATTCTCCGGCTTGACCGGAGAATCCAGAAAGGCTCTGGATGCCCGATTAAAAACTTCGGGCATGAC
>DOHC01000134.1 GCA_003535475.1 Nitrospiraceae bacterium | reverse complement strand
GCGCCGTGGCAGTGAACCCATCCCTGTGTATGTACAACATTTGTGATGTGAGGACCGATTCCGCCCATCTTGAAGCCTTTGTCTTTAAGCTCTTTCTTTAAGGGTTCAAGTTTATTTTCGTCGGATACCATGAATTCCACGTTATTCCTTGATGTGAAGCGAAGGTAGCCATCACAGTATTTATCTGCAACATCGCACATCTCATAGATTGTATCAGTGGCTAATAGCCTCGGGGTGGCCACTCGCACTGTCCAGAGTTTGTCTCCGCTTTCAGCAACGTGAACCATGCTGGCTGGATTCAACACCTCATGATATTTCCACTTGCCGTAGTTCTTCTGAATTACAGGCGGCAAGAATTGCTCATAATGAGGCGGGCCAATGTCTGTTTTTCTCTGTGGTAATGCCATCTTAAATATCCTCCTTATTAAATTTTATTAAAATTTGTATTTACCTGTTTTCTTTTCTTCTGTCTCTTTTGCCTTAAACCTTGCAATATCTTCATCAGTGTAGAACATGAACGGGTCTTTTCTCGGCTCCTTAATCTGCTGCGGCTGAGGAGGCACGCCTATTGCCTCAAGGAATGACCTCATGCCCTTCGTCTCAATAAGTTCGCCAAGTCTTTCTCTCGGTTTCGAATTATCACTCCACCAATCCCAAATCTTTCGTATCAGGTCTTTTAGTTCTGTATATGGGGGCTCAAGCTTTATGAATGGAATTATGACCCATGAAAGCATTGAACCCACAACGATCGGCGCCTTGCTGCCAATACAGATTGTTGCGCCGCGTTCGCCGCTCGGCCTTAATGCCTTTGTCATCCTTGTGATGCAGTGCATGCATCTGTTGCACTCGGCGTTGTTTATCTTAAGTTCCTTGCCGTCATAGCTCATGCACTGAGTAGGACACATGTTAACTATTTCAGCATTTATATCCATTGCCTTTGCATAATTCTTCACTTCAGCCTGGTCGATCAGGATATCGCCCTTCCATGTCCCGATAAAAGACATATCTGCGCGCGCTATAGACGCCACACAATCACATGCGCACCCTGCAAACTTAAATTTAAATTTATAGTTGAATGCCGGCCTGTGCAGCTCATCCTGAAATTCCTGTGTAAGATTGTAGCAGATATCTAATGTATCATAATTTGCCCATTCACAGCGGGCAGGGCCAACGCAGCAGCTCGGGGTTCTCAGTGCCGAACCTGAACCGCCGAGGTCCCAACCTCTGGATGATAACTCTGCAAATACCGGCTCAAGGGCATCTGTTTTGCAACCAAGCAAAATCATATCACCTGTTGAACCATGCATATTTGTCAGACCGCTGCCATACTTATCCCAGATACCCATAACCTCTCTTAAAGCCTTGGTTGTGTAAAACCAGGCGCTCGGATGGTTTACTCTGACGGTATGAAAGTGCGCCACACCCGGGAATTCATCAGCGAGTTCTGAATATCTCCCAATAACTCCACCTCCATAGCCGAGAACGCCGACTATACCGCCGTGTTTCCAGTATGCAGTCCTGGAGCTGTAACTTTTTTCAAGATGACCGACAGCGTCATTCGCCATCACATTGTTCTTGGCGGCTTTTTTCATCTCCGCGACAAAGCTGGGCCACGGACCTTTTTCAAGGTCGTCAATCAAGGGCGTATTATACTTCTTCATCAAATTCCTCCTTTGTGTGGTTTTTATAGCCTAATTTTCGTGAAAAAATGTAAGCCATACAGATTAAAACACCTTCTGTCTAATGGTCAAATAAAAAAATTAATTTACAAATCATAATTATTTATTATCAATAAGTTCTCTGCAGTCAAGTGTTATATCAGGCTTTATTTCAAGCGCTAAATGCCTCAGGATAAGGACAGAACATCAAAATATGCTATAACTATAGGTTTTTAAAGATAATTTTGTCAAGGACATTATTCATCCCTGCTGAAAAATCTTATTGCTTCTTTCACTTTATCTAAATCTACCTGAGTATTGAGGCAGGGTCCAAAAGGCCGTTCGTTTGGAACACCCAGTACAGGCAGAGGATAGATATCAACAATTCCGCTGCTAAGGTCTGTTTCACAGGCAACAGCAACTATTGCCTCGGGCCTTAAATCCTTTACAATCCTCCTTGCAAGCGTGCCACCTGTAGCAACAGAAAGATTAAGCTTATTCTCATCAGCAATCTGGATGAGGTCTTTTATCTCGCACTTGCCGCATCCCTCACAGTTATAGATATTGTGCGTAAGCCTTATTGTGCATTCATCTATCTGAATACAGTGCGGCAAGAGGAGAAGTATCTTCTTTGTCTTCGGATTTTCAGCCCTGACAATCCTGTTGTTAAGATTTATAATAAATCTCTGAAGCTGTTCCTTTTTATCCTTTCTGAAAGAGCCGATAATCATAAGCATTGGATACAAAAACCTCAACACCAATCCCCTTATCCACCTACGCTTCATCGAAATACATCCCTTCGTTTATGTTTCTTCCCTGAAGAAAGGCGCTTGCCGGCATCACTTTTTTGTTCTGTGGCTGAAGTTCAACAATAGAAAGCAGCCCGCTGCCTGTGCCTGCAATAAACTCACCGTCATGCGCTTTTTCTATACGCCCGGCCATTCCCGAACCGGCAACTGTCTTAACACTAATAAGTTTAATCATTTCCCCGCTTAAATAACAATATGCTCCTGGCCACGGTTGCATCCCCCTCACAAAGTTAGATAATTCTTCTGCTGTCTTTGACCATCTGAGCAGACCGTCCTCTTTTTTAATCATTGGCGCATAAGTTGCCTCGCCTGGCTGTTTCACCGGTATCAGCGAGCCGTCCT
>DOHC01000220.1 GCA_003535475.1 Nitrospiraceae bacterium | reverse complement strand
ACAATTGAAGAAAAGGCAAAACATCTTGCAGGAACCGTCTCCATAAAATGCGAGTTGCATTATCGGGGATGAGCAAATTCCTCTTGACTCAACTTACAAATTTCCCCTACAATCATCAAAAGCGATGCATACATAATAAAAATGTTAGACGACAAAGACATGAGCACGGAAAGAGAAGAGTGGGCGACTATCAAAAAGAACACTCGACAGCACGCGGGGTGCTTTTCTTGGACATCAGACAGGCACAGGCATATTGAAGAGGTTGGTGTTGTTCAAATACTTCACGAATCTCTTGAAAAATGTGGTATGGTTTTCTTCCATTCCCCTAAGTCTCGCGGTGACAGCAAATATCCGCCCGACTGTGAGGCGTTGTCCCCTAATGGCGAAAGGGTAGGCATCGAAGTAACAGAACTTGTGGATAGTGATTCCATCAAGGCTTCTAAATGTCAGCGGCACACCCAACAGGAGCCTTGGAGCAAGAGCTATCTTTTAAAAGAGTTGCGCACCAGAATTAACACGAAGGACAATCCGCCGCAGGTGAAAGGCGGACCATACAGCCAATATTTACTGATAATCTATTGTGATGAGCCGCGCGTCTTGCATTATGACTTAATTGAATATATTCGAAGCATTAAGTTTGGCCCTACGAAGCTGTTGAATCGGATATTCTTTCTTGTGTCATCTAACCCGTGGGACCGCCCCTTTATTGAACTGGAGCTATAACACAGAAACAGTGGACAGCGACCGTTTATAAGAGAGCATAAATAAGGACATCCAACAAACTGCGCAAGAGAGACGCGGCATAAGGATGGGTGTTACCTCATCTTCTTCCACACATGATAAATCCTCTGCAAAACCGTCACATGCGTGAGGACAAACATTACCAAAAGCACAGGCACAAACCATCCGGTCAGCAAAGCAAAAATCAAAAGTATAATCCTCTCAGGCCTTTCCATAATGCCTGTCTTGCACTCTTGCCCTAACCCCTCTGCCCTTGCCCTTGCATAGCTGATTAAAAATGCGCCAACCAATGTGCCAAGGCTCAGGAAGGCTCCGTTATGCTCGCCTTTTGAGGCCAGATACCATGCTATGGAAAGAAAGAGAAACGCATCAGCATACCTGTCAAGCACTGAATCAAGAAAAGCTCCGAACTTTGTAACCTTATTGTTTACCCTCGCAGAAATGCCGTCAAGCATATCAAACAAACTGCCGATGAGGATAAGCAAGCCTCCGAGCTTTATGTTATAAGGGATGGCTAAGGCGGCAATGGCTGTGATTATAAAACCTGCTATCGTAAAAATATTCGGATGGATTCTGATTCTTTTGAGGGTCGGGCTGAGAGGAGCGTCAAGGAAATGGCCTAATTTAGCGCCAATCATCTATCCCTTTTCCCTGCAATAAATTCTTCCAGCATATCACGCGCCTGTTCATCGGAAAATTGCTTCATGGGATGCTTCATAAAATATGCAGATGGAGAAACAAGCACACCGCCTGTCTTTCTGTCACGCGCAATCCTGCAGCACCTTATAGCGTCTATGACAACGCCTGCGCTGTTTGGAGAGTCTTCAACAGAAAGCCTGAGTTCAAAATTAACAGGGATATTTCCGAATCCCCTTCCTTCGATTCTTAAAAAACAGACCTTGTTATCTTTAAGCCATGGAATATAGTCCGAGGGACCAATGTGTATATTATCAGAGTCCAGCGGATTCTCAAGCTGTGACTGAACAGCCTCTGTCTTTGATATCTTCTTGGACTTGAGTCTTGTATGATTAAGCATATTCAGAAAATCAGTATTGCCTCCAACATTCAACTGATAAGTGTTATCAATCTTAACGCCTCTGTCCATAAATAACTTTGTAAGCATCCTGTGTATTATTGTTGCTCCTATCTGGCTCTTGATGTCATCTCCTATAATTGGGATGTTCCTTTCTTCAAAGCGCTTTGCCCATAACCTGCTGGATGCTATAAAAACAGGCACACAGTTAACTAAACTTACGCCGGCTTTGAGACATGCCTCTGCATAAAAGGCAGTTGCCTTTTCAGAGCCTACAGGCAGATAGCTTAAGAGTATCTCTGCTCCGCTCTGTTTTAAAACTCTTGCAACATCACACGGTTTTTTATCAGCAGCAAGAAATCTTCGTTCCTCAGGATAATCCTTCATGTGCTGCGCTATACCGTCAAGTATTTTCCCCATCTTAACAGTAACAGGATAATCATGGAGCTTCTTGTTGAATGCCTTTGTACAGTTTGGCTCTGCAAAAACTGCTTCTTTCAGCGGCCTGCCCACCTTTCTCCTGTCAATATCAAACGCAGCAACTATGTCTATATCTGCAGGCTTGTATCCTCCGAGATTATAATGCATCAGACCCAACGACTTGTCAGGATGCCTGTCTCCCAAGCCTTTATAATATCCAATCCCCTGTATTAGAGAGCTTGCACAGTTTCCGATTCCTGCAATCGCAATGCGTATCTTACCTTTCATTTTTTTCAAGAACCTCCATTCATTTCGCTACGTTCTGGCTTTTATATTCCTGCTGTAAAGCAATGCTATAAGGTCTTCAAGTTTTATATTGAACTCTTTAAGAAGGACGTCCATTGACTCTTCGCAGTATAAAACAAATTTCTTCCATATCCTCTGGACAGTATCCTTGTCAATCTCAGCTGCTTCAGCAGCCTCCCTGAAACTCCTGCCCTCAAGGAGATAACGTATGACCTCCCTTATCTTTCCCTCTTCAGTGTGAAGGCCAAAAAAGAATGTGCTCCGCCTCTCTGAGAACTTGGAATTGCATGTCCTGCATTTAAGAAGCTTGCGCCGGTCTTTCCCATACCTGTCATATACGATTATATTGCCTATTCCCTTTTGTCCGTAATTGCCGCAGGATTCGTTAGGACAGAAAAAATCCCATAATTTTATTGAAGCTTCCATATAGATAGATTTTATAAACTAAAACATCTCTTATGTCAAGGATAATTTTCAATAAAATGGGGACAGGGATTTTTTTGGTCGGGGCGACCCGATTTGAACGGGCGACCACTCGCACCCCAAGCGAGTNNCCAGGCTGCGCTACGCCCCGATTTACTGAATCTTACTCAGGATCTCTCTGAGCCTTTTCCTTACATGTTCCAAGATTTTATCCGGCGGGGGGTTATCAGCCGCTTTAGACTCTGCGGCATGCTTAACATAGGAGGTGTTTTCTCCAAACCTTTTCCTGACGCCTTCAATCGTGTATCTCTCCTGATAAAGAAGCCTTTTTATTTCCAGAACAAGTTCAAGGTCTTTTTTAACATATACTCTCTGACCGGACTTATTCTTTCTCGGTTTTAGAAATG
>DOHC01000275.1 GCA_003535475.1 Nitrospiraceae bacterium | reverse complement strand
AGCTATCAGCCATCAGCTATCAGCTTTAACTTATCCCCTTGTAGCAAAGGTCTCATCCGTAAAAATAGCATCCAAGAGCGATGTCGGAGGCATCCGGTTAGGGATAAAGAATTATGACGAGTTAACGAAGGCGGTTTCAGAACTGCTTGAGATTGAGAACGCAGAAGGCGTGCTTGTAGAAGAGATGGCTCCTGAAGGAATTGAGGTAATCATCGGCGGTGTGACTGATAAGCAGTTCGGGCCTATTGTGATGTTCGGTCTCGGAGGAGTGTTTGTTGAACTTTTCAAGGACATTGCCTTTGCCCTTGCGCCTCTAAAAGAAGAAGATGCGCTCTGGCTTATTAAGCAGGTGAAGGGATATAAACTCCTTGAAGGCTTTCGCGGAAAACCTGCTGTTGATAAAGATGCGCTCATAACAACAATTCTCGCAGTTTCAGAGATTGTCTCAGCAGGAGATGTTGAAGAGATAGATTTAAATCCTGTTACACTTTATCCGAAAGGCGCAATGGTTCTTGATGCGAAGATGAGAGGCGCTTCAGCATCTCCATCAACTCCCTTGCATTCTTAGGCGCGTATCCAAAGGCATCGTTGTTGAAATAGATATAAACATCTTTTTTATCTTTCAGATAACTCTTAATCCTCTTGGCATCTTCCCTGATCTCTGCCTTTGAATAGCATGTTGCATAACTTCCGCCGGCTCCGTGTCTTCGTATATAAATAAAATCGGATGTCACAGGAAGGTTGTCAATGAATTCAGGCCAGTCAGCCATACAGAGGCTGACATTGTTTTCCATGCAAAGGGCAAAAACATCTCCGGATATCCAGCTTTCATGCCTGAACTCAAGGGTATGCCTTACAGGATATTTTTTGAAGAGCTTCAGAAACTTTTTCAATCTTGAGAGATTTAGCTTGAAGCTTGGCGGAAACTGCCAGAGGACTACCTTTAATTTCTCTCTCAGATTCATAGCCCTTCCAAAGAATAATCTCAATGGCTCTTCCGGATCGAGAAGCCGCTTTATGTGCGTGATAAATCTGCTTCCTTTCAATGAAAATACAAAGCCTTCAGGTGTTTCATCATGCCATTTTTTGAATGTGTCTGCAATCGGAAGCCTGTAGAAAGTGACATTCAGTTCAACTGTATTGAATACCTTGCAGTAATATTCAAACCATTTTTTCTGCGGCAGGTCTGCAGGATAAAAATTTTCTCTCTAGCCTCGGTAATTAAACCCGCTGCATCCTATCCTTAAATCAGGCATAGATGCGTTATAAACAGCCCCCTCCAATGTCCTTATTTTAATGCCTCGTAAACCCTTCCAACCATTTTTTCAGACGGCTTAAGTGTTTTTTCGCCGGGTTTCCATGAAGCAGGGCATGCCTCTTCGGTATGGGATGCAAGATATTTATTCGCCTGTATCTTCCTGATGAGTTCTTCGGAGTTTCTTCCGACATTGTAGAAATTCACCTCTGACGCAACGAGCTTTCCTTCAGGGCTTATGATGAATGTGCCTCTCAGCGCATGACCTGTTTCCTCATCATAAACACCGAACATCTTTGAGAGTTTTGCAGTGCGGTCCGCGCCCATAGGGAATTTTACTTTTTCGAGCATTTTTTCTTCCCTCTGCCATGCAAGATGAACGAATTTCGTGTCTGTGCTTACTGTGATTACCTCAGCATTTTCTTCTTTAAGGTTTTCATACTGATCTGCCAGATCAGCGAATTCCGTTGCTCAGACAAATGTGAAGTCAGCAGGATAGAAAAAAACAATTGTCCATTTGCCCTCTTTCTTCAAAGTCTCAAGACTTCTTTCTCCAAAGAAATTCTCAGTCGGCTCAAATGTCTCAATCTTAAAATCAGGCACAATATGCCCGACTCTTAGTCCGCAGCATATTTCGTTCATAGCATACCTCCTGAAGTAATCTTAATTAGATTTTAGCTGAAATTTTATTTTTGTAAAGTCAAGAGAGACAGAATGAATGGTGCCGAAGGCGGGATTTGAACCCGCACGGGTTACCCCACACGCCCCTCAAACGTGCGTGTCTACCAGGTTCCACCACTTCGGCATCCTGATATACTATTATAAAAATAGCGATGTTTTCAACTCCTCTATGCCTCAAATGCATCTTTGATATGTTCTATTTCTTTTTTTGTGCCGCTTAAATTAATGCTTATGACATCAAATCTGGCAGCGCAGTTCTTCTTCTGATTTTTAAGATAGAACAGGGCGAGGTTTTTCAGTTTATGTTTTTTCCTTGAGTCTACGGCCTCAAATGGACAACCGAAGGCATTGCTCGAACGGGTTTTGACCTCAATAAAAACAAGCGTCTCTCCATCCTTTGCAATGATATCCAGTTCCCCGATTGGAGTTTTATAATTTTTTCCTATTATCCTGTAACCTTTGTCTTTGAGGAATTCGGCGGCGAGGTCTTCACCCTTACTACCAACCTGTTTCATTTGCTTCGAGTCTCCTGATGAGTTTTGGGATTCCCTCTATGTCTTTGATTTCTTTCTGGCATAGTATTTTTATCAATTCCCTGAATGCTGAGAATTCTTCCCACTGCCCATTCAGGTGCCTGCATAGGGCTTTATTTAGACTTTCTCCTTTTTCATCCCAGTCAAGGAGTATTATCACACATTGAAACTTCTCCGATATCTCTTCGCAAAAGTCATATATGCTCTGCCCGCTGTGAAGCATGAGTATCTCTCCCTCAAGCCCAAGCTCTCTGAGCGCAAGCGCATCTCTCTTCCCTTCGACTATTACGGGGATGTCTTTGTTACGTTCGCAGAGGGTTTCAAATGTCTCGCGCAGTCTTGACGCCCTTTCCATGTTGTCTGCTAACTGGCCGTTTCTCTGGATATTCATGATTCCGTGTACCCTTTTATTCATATTTTACCCTAAAAATCAATTGACAGGCAAAGCATAATTAAATTACTCTATCAATATACTTATGAAAGAAAAAATCTTAAAGGCATTTGAAGAAAGCATAAAGGTTAAGGAACAGTTCATAAAAGAGAATGTTGACGCTGTAATTGAGGTGTCAAAAGCGATAGCCGACACATTTAACGACGGCAGAAAACTTATTCTCTTTGGCAACGGCGGCAGCTCAACAGACGCTTCTCATATAGCGGCTGAATTTGTTAACAGATTCAAAAAGGAAAGGCCGAGCCTCCCTGCAATTGCGCTTAATACTGACATGGCTGTTATTACTGCCATTGCAAATGATTATGATTATTCTGATGTGTTTGCAAAGCAGCTTAAAGCGCTCGGAGAAGAAGGCGACATTGTTATTGCCATAAGCACGAGCGGAGGCGCAGCAAATGTGCTTAAGGCGATGGACGTGGCAAAGAAGAAGAAAATAAAGTCCGTAGCATTTACCGGAGCCAAAGGAGAGAAATTCGCGGCAAAGGCTACATATGCGTTTGTTGTTCCCTCTGATAACACCCCCAGAATTCAGGAAACCCACATAACGCTTGGCCATGTCCTCTGCCAGATGGTGGAGGAGATACTTTTTGAGGCGCCAAGAAAAAGATAGGTCAAGGATCATACTCGGCATTGATCCGGGGAGTATTGTCTGCGGCTACGGAATAATAAAGACAGTCCAGAGTCCAGAGTCCATCCCGAGACACATCGGGATAAACTCAAACACTGACACTGTTTATATCGCATCGGGAAGAATAATGCTGCCTTCTAAACACCTGCTGAATGTAAGGCTGAGAGAACTTTACTCCAACCTTGCAGACATTATAAGAGAATATTCCCCCCATGAGGTCGCCGTTGAAAAGGTTTTTTTTGCAAAGAGCATAAAGGCTGCCCTTGTCCTCGGACAGGCAAGAGGTGCGGCGCTGGTTGCAGCGGCTTCCTCCGGGCTTCCTGTTTACGAGTACAGCGCGCTTGAGGTAAAAAAGGCAATCGTAGGCTACGGCAGGGCAGAAAAACATCAGGTTCAGAGTATGGTTTCAAAAATACTGAATCTGAAAACCAAATTATCTGCAGACAGCGCAGATGCGCTTGCGCTTGCATTGTGCCATCTAAATACAATGAAAATCTTAAAGTAAGATGTAGGAGATGAAAAATAAAAGCCATCCAGAAAACAGGATTACAGACCTTCTGCACGGCATAAAGATATCTGTAGAACCAGAAGATTTAATCTGTTACAGCTTTGACGCATCCGGAATTGAAAGCCGTCCTTCGGCAGTTGTCTGGCCAAAAAACACTGAAGAAGTTGTCAGGATAATGAGGTATGCCTTTGAAAATGAGATATCTGTCACGCCGAGAGGCGCAGGCACCGGCATGACAGGCGGCTCAATCCCGTTGGACGGATCTATTGTCTTGAGCCTTGAAAAGATGAATAAACTGGCAGAGCTTGATACTAATAATCTCAATGTTGTTGTTGAGCCTGGAATTATAAACGGCAGACTGCAGCGTGATCTTGAGCATCTCGGTTTTTTCTATCCGCCTGACCCAGCGAGCATGAATTTCTGCACAATAGGCGGAAACGTGGCGAATAATGCCGGAGGGCCGAGGGCATTGAAATACGGTGTCACAAAGGATTATGTGATGGAGATAGAGGCGGTGCTGCCTGACGGCAACGTGATAACAACAGGTGTTAAAACAGCAAAAGGGGTTGTGGGCTATGACCTTACGAGATTACTCACAGGCTCAGAAGGCACTCTTGCCGTGATAACAAGGCTGCGTCTCAGGATTCTTCCTTTGCCTGAAGATGTCATTGCTCTGCTTGCTGTGTTTGACAGCCTTGAGGCATCAGGTTCAGCAGTCGCAAAAATAACAGCATCAAAAATAATACCCCGAACACTTGAGTTCATGGATGCAGGGACAATCGCCGCAGTAGAAAATTTCAAGCCTATTGGGATTCCGAGAAATGTTGAGGCGCTTCTTCTCATTGAGCTGGACGGGCATCCGTCGGCGATAACAAAGCAGGCGGAAAAGGTAGTTGAGATATGCGAAGCATTAAATGCTGATGTGAAAATGGCAGAGGATGAAACTGCGCGTGATAAGCTCTGGGAGGCAAGGCGGTCAATATCGCCGGCGCTTTATCACTTGAATCCAACGAAGATAAATGAAGATATTGTTGTGCCGAGAGATAAGATTCCTGAGATATTAAAAAAGCTGAGAGGGCTTTCTGAAGAAAGCGGGATACAGATAGTAAATTTCGGGCATGCAGGAGACGGCAATATCCATGTGAATATCATGGTTGATAAAAAAGACGGTGGAAAATACCTTAAGGCAGAATCTCTTGTGAGAGAGATATTTGAGGTAACGCTAAGACTTGGAGGCACCATTTCGGGAGAGCACGGCATAGGGATTACCAAGGCTCCGTATCTCGGCATGGAGATAAAGAAACATGAGCTTAAGCTTATGAAAGGAATAAAAAATCTGTTTGACCCTAAGAATATCCTTAACCCCGGAAAGATTTTTATATAAGAATTAAAACTTCTGCAACTGTCTTGACCAGTTGACTCATAATAAAATGT
>DOHC01000199.1 GCA_003535475.1 Nitrospiraceae bacterium | reverse complement strand
GCTTCAAGATATTCCCTTTTGGATCGTGAACTCATAGTGCGCTCCTTTTACGTGCATGTTTTTCAGGTAACATGCATTATGAGTCAACGATTCCTTTTTATCCTTTACTTCGGTAACATTTATTGTGAGGCAATTCGCTATTCAAAAAGGTTGAAGTCATTGAGATTTACAACGAAGATGCTACAAGGGAGAAGATAATCTCAAAGCTCAAGCAACTCCAAAACACACATCCGCAGGATGCAGTATTAATATACCTTGCAGGGCATGGAGAGAGTGTCAGAGATAAGTGGTATTTTATACCTTATGAACTGACATACCCTGAAAGGGAGGGGGATGTAAAGTCAAAGGGCCTATCATCCGATGAGCTTTCAGGATACATCAAAAACATCAAGGCGCAAAAGATACTTGTTTTGATTGACGCCTGCAAATCAGGCGCAGTGCTTATAGCCTTCAGAGGCTTTGAAGACAGAAAGGCGCTATCTCAATTATCAAGGTCAACAGGAGTGCATGTGATAGCAGCATCCACAAAAGACCAGTTTGCTACAGAGGTGAAGGACTTAGGACATGGCGTATTTACCTATACGCTTCTTGAAGGATTAAAAGGCAAGGCAGCAGGCGGAACAGAAACGGTAACCGTCCGAAAACTTATGGGATATGTAGAAGAACAACTTCCGGACATAACAAAGAAATATAAGCAGGAGGCTCAGTATCCAGTAGTTGATTCAAAGGGAATGGATTTTCCGCTGGTATTGACAAAATAGAGAAAAGGTTTTCTAACGGGATTTACTGACTTACACACATGCTTCTTATCCGGTATAAAGCGGCAGTTATGCGCTTATGTCTGTCGGCCCGATAAGCAGGCTCGGAGTTCCTGTGTTGCCGTAGAATCTCATGTCATCGCCTGCTGCCTCTATCCTCTGAAAAAGGCCGAGCATGTCTCCTGAGATCACAGCCTCTTTTACAGGGAATCTGATTGTTCCGTTTTCTATCCACAAACCCGAAACTCCAATTGAAAATTCTCCGGTTATGGGATTTGCCGTATGCACACCCATTGCTTCTGTTATGTAAAGCCCTTTGTCCAGAGATGCGATGAGAGTGTTGAAGGGTATGACATCGGATTCTGAAACAATTTTCAGGTACAGGTTTGATATTCCCACTGATGGAAGCCCTGTAAATCCTCCGCGCACTGCATTGCCGGTGGAATGTGCTCCTTCTTTTTTTGCAGTGTAAGTGTTATGAAGAAAACCCTGCAGCACGCCTTCTTTTATCAAGACCTTTTCGGATGTTATAACTCCTTCATCATCAAAAGGCCTTGTGCCGAGCCTGCGCGGAATAATACCGCTGTCAACAAGATTTACCTTTGGGCTTATAACCTTCTGGCCGATTTTATCTTTTAATAACGACCTGCCTTTCTGCACTGATTCTGCGGAAAATGACGACGCAAATATGCCCAGAAACTCGGAAGCCACTGAATTGTCAATGATTATCGGCGCTTTTACAGTGTTAATCCTTTTTGCGCCAAGCAGCTGCACCGCCCGCTTTGCGGCATTTCTGCCGACATCTTCGAATGATATGTCCTGCAAAAGCCGGCTTCCGTTAAAATCCCATCCCATCTGGCTCTCGCCATTTTCCTCAGCCACGGTCATAACCTGTGCGGTAAATTTTGTATACGGGTATGATATGTCAATCCCTTTTGAGTTCAATATGAATATCTCTCCGCTGCTGAATGTCCCTGTGGCCTTTCTCGTTTTCTTTATCCTTTTGTCAAAATCATTTGCTGCTTTTTCTATAATGAGAACGTGCTTTACCGCCTCGTCTTCTTTTATGTTCCATCCCTTTCCGTCAAATATTTCAAGGCTTGTGATATCTATAATCCCCCCTTTACTAAAAGGGGATAAGGGAGGATTAGGCATATCAAGATATTCATCCTCATCCGCCCATTTTGCCGCCCCTATCGCATTTTTTATGACTGATTCTGATTCATCAGGAGAAGTTGAGTAGGAAAATCCGAGTTTTCCGTCCCGTATAACGCGCAGGGAATAGCCGAAGCTCAGAGAGGATTCCACGGCGTCTAATTCCTGATTTTTAACTTCCAGAGACAGATTTCTGGATGACTTTATGTATGCCTCTGCACGGTCTGCGCCGTTTCTGAGAGCAATCCCAACTAAATCAGATGCAAATTCTCTGTCAGTCTTCATAGTATGTTGCGGCTGCTGTCTCTGATTCCCACACAGTGACCGCAGAGACCTGCACATGCTCATCTAACTTTTTATTAAGGGAATCGTATATCCATTTTGCTATGTTTTCAGATGACGGATTCTTCTCTGTAAACGGAAAGATGTCATTCAGAAAAGAGTGGTCTAACGGAGCTATAACTTCATTCAGAAGTTCTTTTAAATCGTGAAAGTCCATTGCTATATCTATATCATTAAGTTTTTCGGCCACAACATGCGCCTGAATTTTCCAGTTATGCCCGTGCATCTGTTCGCATTTGCCTTTGTAGCCTCTTAACTGGTGTGCGGCAGCAAATGTTGTATCTACCATCAGTTCAAACATAGCGCTCTCTCCTTCAGTAAAGTGTCATTGCGAGGGCGAAGCCCGTGGCAATCTAATACGAGATTCCTCGCTACGCTCGGAATGACAGGTTGTGACCTCATTACCCTTCCGTAGTAGTCTTTTTAAAAATGGATATGTATGGAAGGTTTCTGAATTTATTGTCATAGTCAAGGCCATAGCCTACCACATATTCATTTGGTATCTCAAAACCTATATAATCAAGGGGCACGTCTACTACCCTGCGGCCGCATTTATTGAGGAATACGCATATCCTGACGCTGTTTGGCGACGCCGCAAGTATCCTCTCGCG
>DOHC01000014.1 GCA_003535475.1 Nitrospiraceae bacterium | reverse complement strand
GCAATGGATGCAATCAAAAAGAAAACGGAAGATAAGAATGCCGGTCTTTTTATTTATGGCAGAGATTTTTCAACAGCAATAAAGACAGAGGATACAAGAGGAAGTGTTATTAATTATAATGGCGATTGTAATTTCGAGGATTTGGTTATATCACTCCCGGGCAGGCATCAGGTGTTGAATGCGGCTCTTGCGTTAAAAACAATTGAGGTCATTTCTCAGAAGCTCCCGCCTAACACCTCTCGTTTAAACCCTGATACAATCAGAGCAGGGCTTGGAAATATAAAATGGCACGGCAGGCTTGAATTAGTGTCAAAGGAACCGCCGATTCTGATTGATGGCGCGCATAACCCTTCAGCTGCAACAATTCTTGCTGATTCGCTTAAGGAAATTTTTTTTAGAGTATACAGGAGAATAATATTGATTGTAGGCATCATGTCTGATAAAGACATAAGAGGGATAATGGCGCCGCTTCTGCCCCTTGCCGCTGAAATTATATTGACAGCGCCTGCTTATGAGAGGGCAGCCTCACCGCAGAAACTTGCAGAATGTGCAGCAGAGATGGGATTTACGAATATCCATCTGTCACCAACCGTGAAAGAGGCAATTGATATGGCAATAAAGCTTTCAGCGTTTAGCCATCAGCTTTCAGCAAAAAACTCCGAACTCCTAACTCCCAACTCCGAACTCATCCTGATCACAGGCTCGTTTTACACTATAGGCGAAGCAAAGGAAATTCTCGGTGAAAAATCCGTGCTTGGCAGTTTAAGGGAAACACTATGAAACACATGATACAAGATGCAGGATACAAGATGCAGGATACGGCATGCAAAAAGAAAAATATCATGTATCATTCTTTCTTATTTTTCTTGTTGCTGTTTACTGTCTACTGTTTACTGTCTACTGTCTACTGTTTTGCTGAAGAGCCTCCGACATTCATAACGTCAGATTCTTTAAAACATGAAAAAAGCACATCAATGTATACGGCAAGGGGCTCTGTGCTGGTTGAACAAGGCGAGGCAATAATGATTGCAGATGAGATGAAGTATGATGAGAAGACATCAAATATCTTTCCTGAAGGCAATGTGGTATACGACAGCCCGGATATACTCCTCAAAGCAGAAAAGGCAGAATTCAATCTTAATACAAAAAAAGGAACTTTCTATAATGCAGAGATTTTCTCAAAACATGAAAAGTTCCGCGTCTCGGGCGCAGAGATAGAAAAGAGGGGAGAAAAGGAATATTTCATTAAAAAGGCATCAGTCACAACATGCGAAAATCCTTCTCCTGAGTGGTGTATCAAAGGCAGGACTGCTGACATAATTATCGGAGACCGTCTCAAGTCTCGGAATGCCACTTTTAATATCAAAGACTTCCCTATTTTATATACGCCTTATCTCTGGGCGCCCTTGCTTACCGAGAGGAAGACAGGACTTCTGACGCCTGTAGTTGGTTATTCGCAGTCAAAGGGTTTTTATTACAGGCAGCCGTTTTTCTGGGCTATAGATGAAGACAAGGATGTAACATTTATTGTTGACTGGTATAGCAGGGCAGGATTGGGAGAAGGGGCTGAATACAGATATGTGGCGCCTGGAGATGTAGAGGGCAAACACTGGCTCTATCATTTCCATGACAAAAAGGCAGGAAGTGATTTTTATGAGCTTAAGTCTACTCATTCGAAAAGGAACAAGGATGGTCTTTCGGGATACTGGAATCTTAACCTGTTAAATGGAGAAAGTTTTTACAGAGAATACAGCATCCACCGCTCGGAAAGGGTAAACAGATTTCTTGAATCAACAGCTGAACTTACGCTTCCTTCGGACAATTCACGCCTTTACCTCATGTCACAGTATATTATTGACCTTAAAGACGGGAGTCATAATTCAGCAGTAGCTCAACGATTGCCTGAATTCGGATATGTTGTTAATCCGTCCAGAGAAGGCCCTTTTGTTTTCTCAATGACATCATCTGCGTCAAACTTCTTAAGGGACAGGGGCGTATCAGGGCAGCGTCTTGACATTTATCCCAAGCTTTCCCATTCTTTTGGCGATAAAATTATCTTGTTCCAGAATCTCGGACTGAGAGAGACGGTGTATTCCTTACAGGACAATGCTGCTGAGGGATTTAAGAGTTCAGTGCACAGGGAAATGTTTGATTACAATATCACAGCGTCCAGCCGGTTAATAAAAAAATATAGCGAGAATTTAACCCACGGCATTGAGCCTTCTCTGGGATATACGTTTGTGCCGTGGATTAAAAAAGACAGCACCAATGTTCCGATATTTGATTCCACAGATATTTATTCAAGGCAGTCATCAATAGGCCTTTCTGTTGTAAACCGGCTTCTTGATAAAAAAGGCGAGTTCCTTACCGTGAACGTATCGGAATCGTATAATACATATGAACGAGATATCCCGCTTTCTCCCTTGAGTATAGCGGCATCTGTTCCAAGGCCTTTCCCTATAACTGCTGATGCCTCTTATAATCACTACAACGACCGTATGGAGACTATAAACTCAAGCGTATCCATCCCTATCAAGAAGTTTTCATTTTCTTTTGGTGAGAGATATAACCAGCCTAATAAAACTATGTTTTATGATATGGGGGCGAGTTATACTCACTCTAAGAACTTGTCGGCAGAGGTTAAAGTTTGGTATGATGCTAAAGGAGCAGGGATGAGGGATTCTTCGTTTACCATGAAATACCAGCAGCAGTGCTGGGGAATGACAATAATAGTTAACAGAAAGCCTCCTGATGAGGTAAAAAACAAGCCAAGCGAGCTTAGTGTTTTTGTTACCTTTGATTTGCTCGGGCTTGGTTCCCAATCTGTGAGGAAATAGATATGGTGCTGAGGAAGAAATATCTTGGAGAACTCCTGATAGAAGCAGGGGTGATAACTGCTGAGCAGCGTGATAAGGCGATGCAGGAGCAGAAGAGGCTTGGCAAAAGGCTTGGAGAAACACTTGTCAGCCTCGGAATTATTACAGAAGAAGTTATGGCAAAGGCGCTCAGCGCTCAAATGGGTCTCCCATTCAAAGAGCTGCGTTCTATGTCTGTAGCTCAGGGAGTCGCAGAACTGGTGCCGGAGTCTCTTGCGCGGAAACACAGGGCGCTTCCGATTGAGATTAATAATGGAAGGCTTACTATCGCAATGTCTGACCCTCTAAATGTTTTTGCGATTGATGAGATAAAACGGGCAACAAGGATGCCTGTGGATACAGTAGTTATAACAGAATCTGATCTTCTCAGAGCGCTTGACCAATATTATACCAGAGGAGAGATGGATGAGGTTTTTAAGGCTGCAGATGTTTACTATCCTGAAAAGGAAAAAATTGTTGCTGCAGCAGAGGCCATGGTTGAAGACACGCCAATCGTGAAGCTCGTCAATACAGTGGTTACACAGGCTGTGAAAGACAGGGCAAGTGACATACACATAGAGCCCTATGAGGATTCCATCCGTGTCAGATTCAGAATTGACGGGAAGCTGCATGATATTATGAAACCTCCCAAACACCTTCATTCAGGCATTGTCTCAAGGATAAAGATACTTTCAGGAATGGATATAGCAGAAAAAAGAGTGCCTCAGGATGGAAGGTTTCCTATAAATGTCGAAGGCAGGCAGTTTGATATAAGGGCGTCGACTTTGCCCACGCATCACGGTGAGAAAATGGTGCTGAGACTGCTTGAAAAAACATCAGGGCTTCCTCAGCTTACGCTCAGCCAGCTTGGATTCACGAAAAATGTGCTTGATGCATATGAAAAGCTGATCAGCATGCCTTACGGGTTTGTACTCTCAACAGGGCCCACGGGCTGCGGCAAGACAACAACAATGTATTCGTCTCTGCGTAAGATAACCGCTGCAGAGAAAAACGTAGTAACAATAGAGGATCCCATAGAATATAACCTGCCTAATATAAATCAGGTGCAGGTAAATCCAAAGGCAGGGCTGACATTCTCATCAGGGTTGAGGTCAATTCTCAGGCAGGACCCTGATGTAATAATGGTCGGTGAGATAAGGGACACTGAAACAGCGTCAATCGCAACACATGCAGCGCTTACAGGGCATCTTGTTCTTAGCACCCTTCATACAAATGAAGCGGTCGGTGCAATAGCCCGTCTGATAGATATGGGAATTGAACCATTCCTTATCACGTCTTCTCTAATAGGAGTTTTAGGTCAAAGACTTATTGTGAAGATATGCCCTTACTGCAAAGAAAGCTATACCGCTGACGAAGACATGTTAAGGCGTGTGGGAATTAAAGGCAAGGTGCTTTTGCACGGCAAGGGATGCAGCGAGTGCCGTTTCACAGGATACCTCGGAAGGGAAGGACTGTATGAACTCCTTCTGGTTACAGTTAGGATAAAGAAGCTGATAATAGACAAGGCTCCTGCAAGCAAAATAAAGGCACAGGCGGTAAAGGAAGGCTTTACAACTATGAGGCAGGAAGGTCTCTTGAAAGCAGTGGAGGGTATTACGACGATTGAAGAAGTAATGAGAGTGACGCAGGAGACAGAGTAATAAGTGAGAAGTTAGAAAATAAAAAATAAGTGATATGCCAACGTATAGCTATAAAGTAAGGAATCAAACAGGAGATATTGTAAACGGGGTTATTGATGCTCCCAACACCGACTCAGTTGCAGAGCAGCTTTTTTCCAAAGGATATACTCCTATAAGAATAGAAGCGGAAGAAGAGATTAAATCTCCCATTGAGAAGGGATGGCAGATTTTTGACAGGGTAAAGGATGAAGACCTCGTAGTGTTCAGCCGGCAGCTTGCAACGCTTGTTACTTCAGGCATATCCTTTATCAGAAGCCTCGACACGCTCTCAGAACAAACAAGGAGCAGGAAACTCCGCAAGATAATAGAGGAAATAAGAAGAGAAGTGGAAAGGGGAAGTTCTTTTTCTGATGCTCTGGCAAAATTCCCGAAAGTATTCTCTACGCTTTATATCAGCATGGTAAAAGTAGGCGAAGAGGNNTCGACATCCTTAACAGGCTGGCATCCTTGCTTGAACATGATGCGACAACAAGAGCGCGGGTAAAGGCGGCAACAAGATACCCCGTCATAGTTGTAATAAGCATGATAATCGCCTTTCTTGTGCTCACAACATTTGTTGTCCCTAAATTTGCTTCATTATATCAATCCTCAAAAGTAGAACTCCCCCTCCCGACACAGGTGCTTATATTCATGAATAAAGCAATAAGGACATACTGGCCGCTTATATTACCCGCTGTAGCAGGCGTTATTTTTACATTTAGGGGATATGTAAAGACGCCGTCCGGCAGATGGAACTTGGACAAGTTTAAGCTCAGGGTTCCGATAATCGGATCTGTTGTTGAAAAGACTGTTATTTCAAGGTTTGCGAGGATATTTTCTACGCTTTACCGCAGCGGCATCCCAATGCTCCATGCACTTGACATAGTTGCAGGAACACTCGGGAATATCATTATTGCAAGGGCGGTTGGGGTGATAAAAGAAAGCGTGCGTGAAGGAAAAGGGCTGGCTGTGCCGATGGCAAGCACAATGGTATTTCCGCCGATGGTTACGCAGATGGTTGCTGTTGGCGAGGAAACAGGAGCGCTTGATGATATGCTCACAAAGGTATCCGACTATTACGACCTTGAGGTTGAATATGCCATTAAAAACCTTTCAACAACACTTGAACCGGTTCTGCTGGTTTTTCTTGCCGGCGGGGTACTCTTTTTAGCTCTGGGGATATTTCTTCCAATATGGGACATGATGAAAGTTATGAAAAGATAATAGCAGCCTTTTTAAAAAGGCGGTTTTATCTTGGACTCTTTGTATTCCTACC
>DOHC01000068.1 GCA_003535475.1 Nitrospiraceae bacterium | reverse complement strand
CAGAGACTGTAGGAAATCCGATTGTGCTTGAAAGCAGTATTATTGCATGATAGATCTCTTCAGGCTTTGCGCCCGCCTCCAATGCCCTTCTTGTGTGGGAATGGACCGAACCCTCTGATCTTATGGCAGCAGCGGCTGCCAATTGTATGAGATGAGCGGTCTTTTCATTAATTGGGCCTGCTGCCTTTGCAGCTTTTCCAAGATTATCAACTGCCTTAAAATACCCCTTAAACTTCTTCTTAATGCCAAGATACTGCTCCGGTAACTTTGACATAACTTCCTCCTTAAATATTAATTAACCTTTTGCCTGCAATATAAGCATCCTTCAATGCCGTAGGATGCTCAAGTATTGCGGCCTTTGCATCAACGCCAAGAAAACTCAATGTATCGTGTTCAGGAACGTTTATTGTCCTGAAGAATGCCTTTGCAGTTGCCTCGGAACACTTAATCCCATCCTCTTTTTCCATGCCTCCTACGAGCAATAAAAGTCCTTTCCTTCCGAATTTGCCTTCAGGAATTGGTTTTTTAAGCAGATACTTTTCGCACCAGAATGCCTGACACCTGTCAATCATTATCTTTGCCTGCGCGCTGAGCCCGGAGAAAAAGACCGGAGATGCAAGTATGATTCTGTCCGCAGTTCTTATTGCATTGTAAACCTGAGGCATCTNNACTCGTCTTCAACAATGCATCTGCCTGTCTCGTCGCATCCCCCGCAGTCCTGGCATGGAGAGATCTTCATGAGATTGAGGTTAAAGACCTGCACAGCAGAGCAGGAAACCTCTCGCCCAGCCGAGTTGCCTGATGCGACAATCCCTTTTATTGTTTCATTTAACAGAAGCTCTGTATTGCCGTCCTTTCTCGGACTTCCTAAAAATGCAATAACCTTCATAGTTTTACAGATTACTCCTCAGTAACGGTTATTGCCTGAACCGGGCAGATGTCAGCAGCTTCCTGGCAGTTGCAGGTATTGCACTTATCAAGTCCTATCACCCATGCCTTATCATCTCTAAGCTGAAAGACTTCAGGACAGACCTCTGCACATGCGCCGCAGCCTACACATGTATCCCAGTCAACAACAGGTTTCAACATAAAAACACCTCCTTTGTGTGAATAAATGTTCTTGTTTATTATAGACAAGATTTGCCGGCAACTCAAACCGGGAAGAATTCATCTGTTAAGCCCATTCAACTCTGTCTCTTCCGCTGTTCTTTGCTTTATACAGTCCTTCGTCCGCTCTCTTTATAATATCATCTATAGAGTTGTCCCCATCTGTCATGCGTGCAATGCCTAAACTGACCGTAATATGAATATGCAAAGGCATGTCTGCCGCTAAAATNNCCTTATCCTCTCAGCAAGACTCCTTGTATTATCAAAATCAGTGTCCGGCAATACAATCAAAAACTCCTCCCCGCCATAACGGCCTAAGACGTCATAAATTCGGATGGAATTCTTTATACGGACTGAAACTTCTCTCAATACCTCATCTCCGACAAGATGCCCAAACTCATCATTTATGGATTTGAACCTGTCTATATCAATCATTATACATCCCATATTTTTATTAAGCCTTCTTGCTCTTTCGAATTCCTCATTAAACCTTGACATTATGTACCTTCTGTTAAATATTCCTGTCAGCCCGTCTGTGATAGCCATGTATTTGAATCGCTGCTGAATTTCCGAAGTTTTCTTTATTAACCGTGCTGTAAAGAGAAAGATAAGCCCTAAAAGGAATAATGTGGACAGCAAACCGAAAATGATTGTATAGGCAGTGTTGATTCCCAATTTATTCTGGATGTTCTCAATATCAAAGGTTACACTAATGCCGCCTCTCACTTCGCCTATCTTATAGCCCTGAGCTGAATGGCACTGAAGGCATTCTTTCTCTATGTAAAGCGGAGCCATATATCTGAAATATGTTATGCCATCCTTCTTTTCGGTACGGGAAGTCTCTTTTATCCCCTTTTCAAATAAGGACAATGCCCTTGTCTCAAAATCGTCAGGCTTATTTGCAGGGTTAAGGAGATTCAGGCTTGTTAAATGGAATTTAAACGACCCTTCCTTTTCAGCATATTCAGAAATTTCGCGGGTCATCTGAGCAGGGTTTCTTCTGATAAATACTTTGCCGTCAATAGTTTTGATTTCTGCCTTATCAAGGTAAGGGTTGGGCTTTGCTCCTTTCTTTTTTTCAACGTATACGCCGTCATGATTAGCATTCCACTTTCTTGCCAAAATTATACTGTTAAATAATGTCCTGGCGCGAATTGTATTTTCTTCATCTATTAGTTGTCGGGTTCTTACGATTGTAATAAAAAAAATCCCTGACAGGACTGCAATAATCGTCAGGCTTATGGAGACCATAAATGTTTTATAGATTTTCGTTTCTCTGGTTAAAGGCATCTTAATTAATATTCTACCTAATATGCCTTCTAAGTTACAGAAAAAACTGAGATATGTAGCTGATTGACAGGAAAATAATAATTAAACCTAACGTAAGCTTGATAAACCTCTGTGGAACAAACTTCTGAAGCCTTGCTCCAATATACATACCGGCAAAACCTCCTATGCCAAACAGAATGCCCAGGGACCAGTCAGGCATTGCCGAGACGCCATGAGTTGCAGGAATAACACTGAAAAATAGAGCGCCTGCAACGGAGGTGATAAAAGTTCCCATAAGAGCGGCCCCTGCTATGGTATACACCGGCAGATGAAAAACCGCAACACAGAAGGGCGCGATGATTGAGCCGCCGCCTATACCATAAGCGCCGCCGATGACGCCGACAACAAGGGCGAGCATGAACATGCTTACGGTATTGAACGAGAACCGCTCTTCCCAGAACTCATATTCTATTTTCTTCAATGATACTGACAATGTTTTTACAACAGCATGCGCAGGGATTCCTGCTGCGAGCTTTGAACTCTGCTCTTT